>NZ_JAELTL010000001.1:0-186837 GCF_016428815.1 Serratia sp. ASV30
GGTACCACGACCGGCCATGTTGGTGGCGATGGTTACTGCGGCAGTCTGACCCGCATTGGCCACAATATCCGCTTCCATGGCGTGGAATTTGGCGTTCAGAACCTTGTGTTCGATCCCTGCCTTGGTCAGCTCACGGGAAACCACTTCCGATTTCTCGATCGAGATGGTCCCCACCAGCACCGGCTGGCCGTTGGCGGTACGCTCACGGATATCTTCGATGATCGCCGCGATCTTCTCTTTCTCGGTCATGTAGACCAGATCCGGCATATCTTTACGGATCATTGGGCGGTTGGTCGGCACCACGATGGTATCGAGCTTGTAGATGGAGCTGAATTCGAAGGCTTCGGTGTCCGCTGTACCGGTCATCCCGGCCAGTTTCTCGTAGAGACGGAAGTAGTTCTGGAAGGTGATCGAAGCCAGCGTCTGGTTCTCGTTCTGGATCTCTACGCCTTCTTTAGCTTCTACCGCCTGGTGCAGACCATCGGACCAACGGCGGCCCTGCATGGTACGGCCGGTGTGTTCGTCAACGATAATGACTTCACCGTCTTTAACGATATAGTCAACGTCGCGGGTGAACAGCACGTGGGCACGCAGCGCGGCGGTGACGTGGTGCATCAGCATGATGTTGGTTGGTGAATACAGCGATTCGCCTTCATCCATGATGCCCGCTTCCATCAGCATCTCTTCGATCATGATCAGGCCGCGTTCGGTCAGGTGAACCTGGCGCGCTTTTTCATCGACCGAGAAGTGCCCTTCCCCCTGGAAGGTGTCGGAGTCTTCTTTTTCCTGGCGGATCAGCTGTGGGATCAGCTTGTTAACGCGCTTGTACATTTCTGAGCTGTCTTCGGCCGGGCCGGAGATGATCAGCGGCGTACGCGCTTCGTCGATCAGGATGGAGTCAACCTCATCCACCAGCGCATAGTGCAGCTTACGCTGTACGCGCTCTTCCGGGCTGAACGCCATGTTGTCACGCAGGTAGTCAAAGCCGTATTCGTTGTTGGTACCGTAAGTAATATCTGCGGCATAGGCTTCACGCTTGGCCGGAGCAGGCATGCCAGGCAGGTTGATACCCACGCTCAACCCCAGGAACTCGAACAGCGGACGGTTGTTTTCGGCGTCACGCTGTGCCAGGTAGTCGTTGACGGTAACCACGTGCACGCCACGGCCGCTCAGGGCATTCAGATAGGCAGGCAGGGTTGCAGTCAGGGTTTTACCTTCACCGGTACGCATCTCGGCGATACAGCGGTCGTTGAGCACCATCCCGCCCAGCAGCTGCACGTCGAAGTGACGCATGCCGAAGACTCGCTTACTGGCCTCACGCACTACGGCGAAGGCTTCCGGGATCAGGCTTTCCAGCACTTCGCCCTTTTTCAGACGCGCGCGGAACTCATCGGTCTTGGCCTGCAGTTCGCTATCAGACAGTTTTTCCATGTCTGGTTCCATACGGTTGATCATCTCAACCGCTTTGCGCATGCGGCGCAGGGTACGATCGTTGCTGCTACCAAAAACTTTGGTCAATAGTTTGATTAACATGATTCTTTATATCTCTTACGCGACGACACCATAATGGCCGTCAACAAGCTGTTGTGTTGTTTGTTTTTTTGCTGCCCTGAGGGCAAAGATTAGCCGAGGGCTGCAGGCCCGGCGCGAATACCTTGCACCTGAGCGAGCCATAGCCCGGCCTGATGCTGCGCCAAAGAAGGAACGATAGGGTGATGGGTATCACGAATGATGGTCGGTGGTTTTGGCTCGTGCGTCAGTAGCGCATTGAGCGTGGAGAGCAGGGCAAGCTGAGCCACCTGTAATGGGGGTTCAACCGCAACGGTCTCCGCTTCCTGCACCCGGGCATAGACAGCCTGAGGTGCCAGAGCAAAAGAGAGGTGACGAATGACGGTTCGAAGCGCATGCTGGTGCCAGTAATCAACGTTAAACGTTGGGCGACGATGCACTTCTTGCAGTAACGCCAGGCTGTTAAAGGCGTGACTGACGGAATTTTGCCGGTTAAGACTGGACGAGGTGCTCGGTAATGCGCTTTGATCGACGGTGCCGGACAGATTTTGCGGTACGCCAAGCGTAGCCGCTACCATCCCCAACAGGAGATGAGGCCAGAAATAACGTCTGCCAAATTGTCGCCAACGATTTAGAATACCGATCACGTGTTTATTATCCGCCGGAGCCCATTATGCGCGATAGCCGTCCACAATTATTAGATATCCTGTTTGACGACGCGTCTGCAACAGAGAAAGGACCGCTGCATAACGTTCAGCAACGCGCTACCGCGCTACTGAAACTCAATCGTGCCGTGAAGGGGTTATTGCCCGCTCAGTTGCACCCTTGGTGCCGTGTCGCCAACTTCAGACAGGGTATTTTAGTGCTGGAAACCGCTAACGCCAGTTGGATGATGCGCTTACGCTATGAACAACCCAGCCTGCTATCCGCACTACGAGCGCAAATTCTACCATCTTTGTCATCAATCGACATCAGGATTAATCCTTCGTTGATGGCAAAAGGCAGCAGCCAGGTACAAAACCTCGGCAAAACTACGGAAAATGGCCAGCAAGCGGAGGTGCCGATGCGTCATTTGAGCCTGGAAAGTGCAGATGCATTACGGGGATTGGCGGCGCAGAGCCCAGAAAAATTACGCAAGATATTAGAACGACTGGCCGCGTTGGCAGGAGAGAGAGCCAACGCGACCGGTCGTGATAAGTAATTAACGTCTTGGCAGCTTAGGCCAGTACGGTTGACGGAGCCTTGAATGCCAACGGCATTTCGGCTTCATCCTGGAATGTCACGAATTCCCAAGCTTCCTGCTTCGCCAGCACGGCTTGCAGCAGTTTGTTGTTCAGCGCATGGCCTGATTTGTACGCGGTGAACGCGCCAATGATGTTATGGCCGCACATGAACAGATCGCCGATGGCATCCAGCATTTTGTGGCGTACGAATTCGTCTTCGAAGCGCAGGCCGTCTTCGTTGAGGACACGATAGTCATCCACCACAATCGCGCAATCGAAGCTGCCGCCCAGGGCCAGGCCACGGGACTGCAGATATTCGATATCACGCATGAAACCGAAGGTACGCGCACGGCTGATTTGGCGTACGAACGAATCGGCTGAGAAATCCAGACGATAACGTTGGGTACTGGCATCAATCGCCGGGTGGTTGAAGTCGATGGTGAAGTCCAGGCGGAACCCGTTATGCGGGGACAGCTCTGCCCACTTGTCGCCATCTTCAACGCGTACGGTGTCTTTCAGACGCAGGAATTTCTTCGCCGAGTTCAGCTCTTCGATGCCGGCATCCAGCAACAGATAGACAAACGGGCTGGCACTACCGTCCATGATCGGGATTTCGGCAGCGTCAACTTCAATAATGATGTTGTCGATACCCAAGCCCGCCAACGCAGCATTAAGATGCTCAACGGTGGAAATACGCACGTCTGACTCATTCACCAGGCAAGTACAGAGCATGGTATCACGCACGGATTTGGCATCAGCCGGGAAATCAACCGGTGGATTCAAGTCAGTGCGACGATAGATGACCCCGGTATTAGCCGACGCTGGGCGCATTGTCAGCGTGACTTTCTTGCCGGTATGTAAACCGACACCAGTCGCCTGAACAATACGTTTTAATGTCCTTTGTTTGATCATCGTTTTATCTCGCAATGTTATCAATCCAACCAGCCCAGCATACAGCAAGGCCGGCGGGACAGTTTAGCACAAAGAGCGGAGATTCCAAATTATCAGCTTATTCCTAGTCTGCCTGCTTACGCAGGAAGGCCGGGATATCAAGATAATCAGGCTCTTTGTTTGGTTGCGCGCTCTGGTCGTTCACCACCTTGGCGGCAGGTTTCACTTCCTGCTGCAGCGGTGACATACCATGCTGCTGGTAGCGGTGATCCATCACTGGCTGGCTGGCCTGTTTATTGGTTACCAGAGTGATTTCAGGACGTTTGTCCATACCGATACCGGTCGCAACTACGGTCACGCGCAGTTCGTCGTTCATTTCCGGATCCAGCGAGGTACCGATTACCACGGTCGCATTGTCGGAAGCGAAAGCACGAATGGTGTTACCCACGGTTTCGAACTCATCCAGACGCAGGTCGAAGCCAGCGGTGATGTTGACCAGCACGCCACGGGCGCCGGACAGGTCGATATCTTCCAGCAGTGGGCTGGAGATCGCCATTTCCGCCGCTTCTTCGGCACGGTCTTCGCCACAGGCAACGCCAGAACCCATCATCGCGTAGCCCATTTCGGACATCACGGTGCGCACGTCAGCAAAGTCGACGTTCATCAGGCCTGGACGGGTGATCAGTTCGGCAATACCCTGCACCGCGCCTTTCAGCACGTCGTTGGCCGCGCCGAACGCGTCCAGCAGAGAAATGCCACGGCCCAGAACTTTCAGCAACTTGTCGTTCGGGATGGTGATCAGTGAGTCCACGTGCTTGGACAGCTCGGCGATACCCTGCTCCGCGAATGCCATGCGCTTCTTGCCTTCAAAGTTGAAAGGCTTGGTCACTACGGCCACGGTCAGAATACCCAGATCTTTTGCGACTTCTGCCACCACTGGCGCAGCACCGGTACCGGTACCGCCACCCATGCCGGCCGCGATGAAGACCATGTCTGCACCTTCCAGAGCGGCGCGCAGGGCTTCACGGTCTTCTTCCGCTGAATTACGACCCACTTCCGGGTTCGCGCCTGCACCCAGACCTTTGGTAATACCGCTACCAATCTGGATGGTTTGGCCAACTGCCGTTTTACGCAGCGCCTGAGCGTCTGTATTAACGGCGAAGAATTCAACACCTTCGATGCGCTCGCGCACCATGTGTTCAACGGCGTTGCCACCGCCACCGCCGACGCCGATGACTTTAATCACCGCGTCATTGGTTAGTTCCATTGGTTCAAACATAGTTTCTCTCCGTTTTGTGCCTGTCGCTGCGAGATCATAAAAAGATTACTCAGCATGATCTCTTTGTCTAAACATTAAAACTCTTTTCTCAGCCAGCTATTGATGCGTTTAAACCAATTGCCCACCGAGGCGCGTTTTTCTACTTCTGCCTCACCGCTCAGGTGAGACTCTTTTCCATAGTGCAGTAGCCCGACCGCTGTAGAATAGTAAGGCTCTTGCGCGTAATCCGTCAGCCCCGTGATGTTCAAGGGTTGGCCGATGCGTACCTGGGTATGAAATACCCGTTGCGCACAGGCTGCCAGGCCATCAATCTGGGCGGCACCGCCGGTCAGCACAATACCCGCTGCCAGATGATGCTTCACCCCTTGCTGACGCAGTTGCTCCTGCAATTGCAATATTTCATCGTTAACCAGATTCAACAGTTCGGTATAGCGTGGTTCAATCACTTCAGCCAATGTCTGTCTTTGCAGACTCCGAGGAGGCCTTCCCCCCACGCTTGGTACCTCTACACTTTCATCCTTGCTAACAATCGCCCCTAATGCACAACCGTGTCGAACTTTAATCGCTTCCGCGTCGGTCGGCGGCGTGCCGAAGGCGTAGGCGATATCGCTGGTGACCACGTTCCCGGCATAAGGGATCACTTTGGTGTGGCGCAGAGCACCGCCGGTATACACCGCCATATCCATGGTGCCTCCGCCGATATCTACCACACAGACGCCGAGCTCGCGCTCATCTTCGGTCAGCACCGCATAACTGGCGGCCAGACCGGCGAAAATCAGTTGGTCCACTTTCAGACCACAACGTTCCACTGCTTTGACAATGTTCTTGGCCATATCGTTATGGCAGGTGATCAGGTGCACCTTGGCCTGCATACGCACGCCGGATAAACCAACCGGGTTTTTGATGCCTTCCTGATAGTCGATGGCGTATTCCTGAGGAATGACGTGCAGGATGCGGTGTTCGTCACGCACACGTACCGACTTGGCGGTATGCACCACGTTTTCCACGTCTTCCTGCGTCACTTCCTCTTCGGAGATCGGCACCATCCCGATCTCGTTCTGACAGCTGATATGCTTACCCGACAAGGCCAGGTAAACCGAAGAAATCTGACAATCCGCCATCAGTTCGGCCTGATCGATAGCGCGCTGTACGCACTTGACTACCGATTCCAGATCGTTAACGCCACCCTTATCCATACCGCGAGACGGGCAACTACCCACCCCGATAATGTTGACCATGCCATCGGGCAAAACTTCCCCCACCAATGCGGAGACTTTTGCGGTACCGATCTCCAGTCCAACTACCAGTTTTCTGTCCGTCGACTTGATCATTGTTGTTTTGCCTGTGCCTGATTCTGTTGCTGATTACTGTTTGGCCGATCGCCTGCGGCTGCCTGCGGGTCGATAAACGCCGGAGCCCAGCCGACTGAGGCACCGGAGTCATAGCGTAAATCGACATAGCTGACGCGCTTGTTTTCCGCCTGCGCCTGCTGCAACAGCACCGGATAAAGCCCGATGAAGCGTTGCAAGCGACCCATGCGATCGTCACGTCCCAGTTCCAGCCGAACATCGTTATCCAAAGCCAACTGCCACGAATGCCGGGCTGTCATGGACGCCATCTTAAGCTGATACTTGTTGGCTGCCAGCACGCCGTTCATCGCGCGGTAACCTTCCAGAACATCCTGTTCGCTGCCTTCCGGACCATAGAGCAAGGGTAATTTCTGATTGCCCAAACGCTGCGCCGGAATGCTGAACGACTTGCCCTCGGCATCAACCATGTGCAAATCATTCCAATGCGCCACCGGGACATACTCCACCAGGTGGATTTTCAGCTCATCCGGCCACTGTTTACGTACGCTGGCCTGTTTGATCCACGGCAGACGTTCGATCTGCTGCTGGATGATGTCCACATCCTGCGTCATAAAGGTGCCCGGTGCTCCCAAAGCCAAGATCGCCTGGCGAACATCGTCGTTAGTGGTGAAATGGCGCTCACCGGTCAACACCAGCCTTGAGAGCGGCAGACGGCTGGCATCTTGCATCCAACCCACCACTACCCAGCCGCACCACAGGATAGTGCCTAACACCATCAGCAGGAAAATCATCCCTGCCAGCTGGGTGCCATTGCTGCGGCGTGGGCCGTTATCCGCCTCGCGATCGCGTGCATTCAGAGCCGCTTGCGACATCTCAGTCAGCCAACGCCAGAATTCCCGCAACCAGCTGCGAGAAAGTTAATCCAGACTGCCGGGCCGCCATCGGGACCAGACTGTGGCTGGTCATGCCCGGAGAGGTATTCGCCTCCAGCAGATAGAAGCTGCCATCGCTGTCTTGCATGACATCAACACGCCCCCAGCCACTACAATCCAGGCCCCGGTAAGCCCGCAGAGCCAGCGCAGCCATAGCGGCTTCCTGCTGTGCATCCAGGCCACTCGGGCAAAAATACTGCGTATCGTCGGAAATATATTTGGCCTGGTAATCGTAAAACACGCCAGCGGGCTGAATACGGATGGAAGGCAGCACCTTATCGCCCAGGATCGCCACGGTGTATTCCGGACCGCTGAGCCATTTCTCTATCAGCACATCCTCATCATGACGGAAAGCTTCTTCCAACGCCCCTTCCAGGGCTGCGCGTTCGGTCACTTTGCTCATGCCAACGCTGGAACCTTCACGGCTTGGCTTTACAATCAACGGTAATCCCAGAGCTTCAATGGCAGCCAGTTGGCTTTGCCGATCGTCGCCCAGATACTGGCGGCGGCTCAGCGCCACGTAAGGCGCCACCGGCAACCCCATCGACTGCCACACCATTTTGCTGCGCCATTTATCCATGGTCAGCGCCGAGGCCATCACGCCGCTGCCGGTATAAGGCAACTGCAAAAACTCCAGCAGGCCTTGCAATGTACCATCTTCACCACCACGCCCGTGCAGCGCGATGAACACTTTGGTGAACCCCTGCGCTTTCAACTCGGTGACAGGGAAGTCACGAGTGTCGATGCCATGTGCATCAATGCCCACTTCTCGCAACCCGGCCAGCACGGCCGCGCCAGATTGCAGTGAAACTTCACGTTCTGCGGAGGTACCACCCAGCAATACGGCGACTTTATCAGCCATGATGATCCTCCTCTTTGATCTGTGGTTGCAGTTTTAGTTCAGCCAGTCGGCGCGCGATTTTACCGACATTACCGGCCCCTTGCACCAGCACCAGGTCATCCCCTTGCAACAGCTGCGCCAACAGCGTTGGCACGGTATCCGCATCGGACACCAGAATCGGATCCAGTTTGCCGCGATTGCGAATAGTGCGGCACAGGCTTCGGCTATCAGCGCCAGGGATTGGAGCTTCACCCGCCGGATAGACATCCAGCATCAGCAATACGTCAACCTGCGACAACACGTTGGCGAAATCGTCATACAGATCGCGAGTACGGGTATAGCGGTGCGGCTGGAAGATCATCACCACCCGCTTGGTTGGCCAACCGGCACGCGCGGCCTTGATGGTGGCATCCACTTCCGTTGGGTGGTGGCCATAATCGTCCACCAACATGGCACTACCCTGTTTTTCGTTCACCGCCGCCAGTGGGAATTCTCCCAGGAAATCGAAGCGACGCCCCGTCCCTTGGAAACCGGCCAGCGCACGCAGAATGGCTTCGTCGGCAATGCCTTCTTCCGTCGCCACGGCAACCGCCGCCGCCGCGTTCAAGGCGTTATGGCGGCCCGGCGCATTCAGGGTCACCGTCATCAACGGCTTATCCTGACGGCTCAGGGTAAAGTGCCCCTGCGGCCCGATCTGGCTGTAGCTCTCGATGCGCACATCCGCATCCTCGCTAAAGCCGTAGGTGGTGATATGGCGACCCACGCGCGGCAACAACTCACGCACGACCGGATCGTCAATGCACATTACCGCACGACCATAAAACGGCAGGTTATGCAGGAAGGTGATAAACGTCTGCTTCAAATTCTCGAAGTCGCCATGGTAGGTATCCATATGGTCAGCTTCAATGTTGGTGACAATCGCCACCATCGGTTGCAAATGCAGGAACGACGCGTCGCTCTCATCCGCTTCCGCAATCAGGTAACGGCTAGAGCCCAAACGTGCGTGGGTACCCGCCGCCTTCACCAGCCCACCGTTAACAAACGTTGGGTCAAGACCGGCTTCAGCGTAAATGCTGGACACCATCGCCGTGGTAGTGGTTTTGCCGTGCGTACCGGCGATGGCAATGCCATGGCGATAACGCATCAGCTCGGCCAGCATTTCTGCTCGCTGGATCACCGGAATGCGCGCCTCGCGGGCTGCGACGATCTCCGGGTTGTCTGCCGGGATGGCGGTCGACACCACCACCACGCTGGCATCCAGCACGTTTTCCGGGCGGTGATGGAAGTAAATCGTTGCCCCAAGCTCGCTCAACTGCTGGGTGACCGGGTTCGGCGCCAGGTCGGAACCGCTGATCTGATAACCTTCGTTGGCCAACACCTCGGCGATACCACCCATGCCGGCACCACCGATGCCAACAAAGTGGATGTGCCGGACGCGTCGCATCTCAGGCACGAAAGTACGTAGTTTCGCCAATTGTTGTGTATTCATCACTTCTCTATCTATCAGGTTCGATTTAGCTCAACAGGGGTAACCCCTACGGCCTTACAGGGCTGCACGAATAATTTCTGCCGCCACGCGTTCTGTTGCATCCGGGATCGCCACCGCGCGGGCCTTTTCGGCCATCTTCAACAGCGTTGGGCGATCCCAGCTTGCCAGCAGTTCCGCCACGACATCGGCAGTAAACTGCGGTTGTTCAATAATTTTGGCCGCACCGGCCTCTTCCAGAGGACGTGCGTTCCAGTATTGCTGACGATCTTTGTGCTGGAACGGCACAAAAATGGCCGGTAATCCCGCTGCCGCCACCTCGCTGACGGTCAGCGCACCAGAGCGACACACCACCACATCAGCCCAGGCATAAGCCTCTGCCATATCATCAATAAACTCGGTCACCTTGTGCCCGGTCTGCCCTACCCTCTCGTAGTCTTGCAGTACCGTTGGCAATGCACCCTTACCTACCTGATGCCAGAGAACTATTTTATCGCCCAGCAGCGCGGCGACTTCAGGAACTGTCTGATTCAGCACGCGCGCACCTTGGCTACCGCCGATAATCAGCACGCGGATTGGCCCTTCACGCCCGTTCAGTCGCTCGGCAGGCAGCGGTAGCGCCAACACATCGGTACGCACCGGGTTGCCCACAACATCCGCATTCGGGAACGCACCAGGGAACGCCTGTAACACTTTCTTGGCGATCCTTGAGAGCCAGCGGTTGGTCAGGCCCGCAATGCCGTTCTGCTCATGCAACACCACCGGGATACCACACTGCCAGGCAGCTAAGCCACCAGGGCCAGAAACGTAACCGCCCATCCCCAGCACCACGTCCGGCTGATAACTGCGCATAATCGCTTTAGCCTGACGCACCGCCTGCCAGATACGCACCGGTGCGGTCAACTGTGCTTTGAGCCCTTTGCCACGCAACCCGGAGATGCGGATAAAATCAATCTCGATCCCGTGCTTTGGCACCAGATCGGCTTCCATACGGTCTGCGGTGCCGAGCCAGCGAACCTGCCAGCCCTGCGCCATCAGATGATGCGCGACCGCCAGCCCCGGAAACACGTGTCCACCGGTACCGCCTGCCATCACCATTAAACGCTTAGCTTTACCGCTCATCCGCTACCTCTTCACAAACGCCTGCGCTTTGGTCAGGCGCGTTTCATAATCAATTCGCAGCAACAGCACGATCGCCGTCGACATAATTAACAGACTTGAACCACCGTAGCTTATCAGTGGCAAGGTCAAGCCTTTGGTTGGCAACATCCCCGCTGCCGCACCGACGTTCACCAACGCCTGGAAACTGAACCAGACACCGATCGAACACGCCAGAAAGCCAGAAAATCGCTGGTCTATCTCCAACGCCCTGCGGCCGATCGACATGGCGCGAAAAGCGACGAAGAATACCATTAACAGGGCCAAAACCACACCGATATAGCCCAGTTCTTCGCCCAAAATGGAGAAGATAAAGTCGGTATGCGCCTCGGGTAAATACTCGAGTTTCTGTACCGAGTTGCCCAGCCCTTGTCCCCAGAACTCGCCGCGGCCAAACGCCATCAGCGACTGGGTTAGCTGGTAGCCACTGCCAAACGGATCGGCCCACGGATTCCAGAACGAAGTCACACGGCGCATACGGTAAGGTTCTGCGATGATCAGCAGCACTACGGCAAACACCCCTGAACCGATGATCGCCAGGAACTGCCACATCTTCGCCCCGGCCAGGAACAACATCGCCAGCGTGGTGATGAACAGCACCACCACCGTCCCCAAATCCGGCTGGGCCAGCAGCAGCACCGCCAACACCACCATCACGCCCATTGGCTTACAGAAGCCCCAGAAGTTGCTGCGGACTTCCTCCACCTTGCGCACCAGATAGCTCGCCAGGTAGCAAAACAGCGACAGTTTGGATAACTCAGCGGGCTGAATACGCAACGGGCCCAGTGAAATCCAGCGCGAAGCCCCGTTTACCGAGCTGCCAACCACCAGCACCACCAGCAACAAGACTATCGATAACAGCAGCATCACGTTGCTATAGCGCTGCCAAATGGCCATCGGGATACGCAGCGTCACCAGCGACAGGCCGAACGCCAGGCCAAGGTAAAGCGCATCACGCTTGGCAAACAGGAACGGATCCTCTGCCAGGCGCTGGCCGATAGGCATTGAGGCCGACGTCACCATCACAAAACCAACAATCGCCAGACCGAAGGTCAGCCACAGCAGGGTACGGTCATACAGCACCATGCTGCTCGTATCGCTTTCACGCGATCCCATCACCCAGTCTTTCAGCTTGTTGGTCAGGCCAAACGTCGGCACCCGTAGTCTCATCCGCCCAGCTCCTGTGCCAGACGGGCAAACTCGTTGCCACGCACTTCAAAATTACGGAACTGATCCAGGCTGGCGCAGGCCGGTGACAACAGCACCATATCGCCAGATGTCACCTGGCGGGCAATGGCCTGCATCGCCTGCTCCATCGTTTCTGTCTGGGTCGCGACATCCGGACGCAGCTGTGCCAGCTGTGCACCATCGCGGCCAAAGCAGTACAAACGCACGTTGTCACCTTGCAGATAGCGCGCCAGCGGCGAGAAGTCCGCAGACTTGCCATCACCGCCCAACAGCAGATGCAGCGTGCCCTTAACCTGCAGGCCGTTCAGCGCCGCCTCGGTGCTGCCGACGTTGGTGGCTTTGGAATCATTAATCCAGCGCACGCCGTTGTGTTCCCACACCAGTTGGAAACGGTGCTCCAGGCCGGTAAAGGTCGTCAGCGCTTTCAGGCTGGACGCACGCGGTAGCTTGACGGCATCGGCCAGGGCCAGGGCCGCCAACGCATTGGTAAAGTTATGGCGACCGGTGAGCTTCATCTCACTGGTATTGAGGACTTTCTCACCATTCACCCGCAGCCAGATTTCACCCTGCTGGCGGTTGAGATGGTAGTCCCCCACGTCGGCACCAAAGCTGACACAGCGCTCATCGGCACCGCGTACCGGCATGGTCAGCGCGTCGTCCGCATTCACTACGCAGACTTCGGCATTTTCATAGACGCGTAACTTGGCGGCACGGTATTGCTGCAGGCCAAATGGATAGCGATCCATATGATCTTCGGTCACATTCAAAATGGTGGCCGCTGCGGCATGCAGGCTGTAAGTGGTTTCCAATTGGAAGCTCGACAGCTCCAGCACGTACAGTTGGCACTCCTGGCGTAGCAGACTCAGCGCTGGCAGGCCGATATTGCCCCCAACGCCCACGGCCCAACCGGCTGCCTTGGCCATTTCGCCCACCAGCGTGGTGACGGTGCTCTTGCCGTTGGAGCCGGTGATCGCCACGATTGGCGCCTGGGCTTCACGGCAGAACAGCTCAACGTCACCGACGATCTCAACCCCGGCATCGGCGGCAGCGCTCAAAGCCGGAGTCGCTAATGCCATGCCAGGGCTAGCCACAATCAAATCCGCAGACAGCAACCATTCCTGATTCAGGGAGCCCAGATGACGTTCAACGCTATCGGGCAGTTGATCCAGGCCCGGTGGCGAAATACGGGTATCCATAACCCGCGGCGTCACGCCACGGGTCGTAAAGAAATCAACGCAGGACAGGCCGGTGAGGCCCAACCCGATGATGACCACTTTTCTACCCTGATAATCCACCATAATCAGCGCACCTTCAGCGTTGCCAGGCCAATCAGCACCAGCATCAGCGAAATAATCCAGAAGCGCACGATCACCCGTGGTTCTGGCCAGCCTTTCAATTCATAGTGATGGTGGATCGGCGCCATGCGGAAAATACGTTGCCCGCGCAGCTTGAACGATCCCACCTGCAGGATCACCGACAACGTTTCAACCACGAACACGCCGCCCATAATCACCAACAAGAACTCTTGGCGCAGCAGCACGGCGATGGTGCCCAACGCGCCGCCCAGTGCCAGTGAACCCACGTCACCCATAAACACCTGAGCCGGATAGGTGTTAAACCACAAGAAGCCTAAACCGGCTCCGACGATCGCGGTACAGACGATGACCAACTCACCGGCATGACGCAGATACGGAATGTGCAGGTAGTTGGCGAAGTTCATGTTACCGGTCGCCCAGGCCACCAGCGCAAAGCCCGCCGCCACGAACACGGTTGGCATGATCGCCAGGCCATCCAGCCCATCGGTCAGGTTGACCGCGTTGCTGGTGCCGACAATCACGAAGTACGCCAACAGCACATACAGCAGGCCCAGCTGCGGCATGATGTCCTTAAAGAACGGCACAACCAGCTCGGTGGCTGGCGTGTCTTTTCCTACGGCATACATGGCAAAGGCCACGATCAGGGCAATCACGGATTGCCAGAAATATTTCCAGCGGGCAATCAGCCCCCGAGTATCTTTGCGCACCACTTTGCGATAATCATCAACAAAGCCGACGATGCCATAACCCACCAGCACGAACAGCACGCACCACACGTAAGGGTTGGACGGATAGGCCCACATCAGCACAGAAATAGTGATGGAGGTCAGGATCATGATGCCGCCCATAGTTGGCGTGCCGCGCTTGCTAAAGTGCGATTCTGGCCCGTCGTTACGCACTACCTGGCCAAAGGACATTTCCTGCAGGCGTTTGATCACCTTCGGCCCCATCCACAGGGAAAGGAACAGCGCGGTCAGCAGGCTGACAATGGCCCGGAACGTCAGGTAGGAAAAGACGTTGAAGCCTGAGTAATATTTGACCAAATGCTCGGCCAGCCAAACTAACATGGTGCTTTCTCCTGTAACGCGCGTACTACCTGCTCCATTGCGGCACTACGTGAACCTTTGATTAACACGGTAATTACCGCATGTGCTGAGAGTAGTTCCGCTACGCGCGCGGTCACTGCTGTTTTATCCTGATAATGTTCACCGTTACCGGAGGCGGAGCTCAATACCTGGCTCAGCCCACCCACGCTGATGACTTTATCAATACCGGCCAGACGGGCAGCTTCACCCACCTGACGATGACACTCTTCGGCCTCTGCGCCCAACTCGGCCATATCGCCAACGACCATCACGCGATAACCCGGCATTTCTGCCAGCACCTGCGCTGCTGCCGTCATCGAGCCGACGTTGGCGTTATAGCTGTCATCAAGCAACAGCTTGTCTTGCGCCAAGGCGATCGGGAACAAACGCCCAGGCACCGCCTGAAGCTGTTGCAAGCCAGCACTCACAGCAGCCAGCGTTGCGCCAACCGACATCGCCAGTGCTGCTGCCGCCAACGCATTGGCCACGTTATGGCGGCCTGGCAATGGCAACTCGATTGCCACCGTGCCGAACGGGCTGTGCAGGGTGAAGTGAGTCACGCTCCCTTTAACCTGGATATCGCTGGCAAAGAAATCTACTGCTTGTGCAGCCTGGGGGGAGAAACGCCAGACTGTCTTGCCCTGTAACTGCGCCTGCCAGTGCGGCCAGTCGTTGCTATCGGCATTGAGGATCGCCACGCCATCCGCCGGCAAACCGGCAAAGATTTCGCCCTTGGCTTGCGCAACGCCTGCCAGTGAGCCAAAACCTTCCAGATGGGCAGCAGCCAGATTATTCACCAGCGCGCTCTGCGGTTGCGCCAAGGCGGTGGTATAGGCAATCTCACCGATATGGTTGGCACCCAGTTCGATCACCGCAAAATCATGCTGCGGTTCTAAACGCAGCAGCGTTAGCGGCACACCGATCTCGTTATTGTAATTCCCGGCGGTATGCAGCACTTCGCCACATTCACGTAAAATGGCCGCGGTCATCTCTTTCACCGAGGTCTTGCCCGATGAACCGGTCAGCGCCACCACTTTGGCTGACACCTGCTGACGTACCCAGGCCGCAAACTGCCCCAGTGCCAGACTGGTATCTTTCACCACCAGCTGTGGGGCCTCCACCAATAAGCGCTTACTTACCAGCAAAGCGCCTGCGCCAGCGGCGACAGCATCGGCGGCAAAGTCGTGAGCATCGAAACGCTCCCCTTTCAGGGCCACAAACAGGCAACCCGCAGTGACCTGACGAGTATCCCTCGTCACTTCGGTAATGATGCAGTCGGTGCCGATCAGCTCGGCATCCAATACCGCCGCCAGCGTCTGAAGCGAGACCGGGATCATGCCAACACCCCCAGCAAACGTGCGACGGTGGTGCGATCGGAGTAATCCAGACGACGGTTACCCACCAGTTGGTAATCCTCGTGGCCTTTACCCGCCACCAGCACCACATCCTGCTCTTTAGCCTGCATGATGGCGCTGGTCACGGCTTCGGCGCGCCCGTGGATCACCTGCACATGCCCGGCATCCAGCAGCCCGGCCAGAATATCCTTGATGATGGCCTGCGGTTCTTCGGTGCGCGGATTGTCATCCGTTACCACTACCCGGTCGGCAAACTGCTCGGCAATGCCACCCATAAGTGGGCGCTTACCTCTATCACGATCGCCACCACAGCCAAACACGCACCACAGTTGCCCTTGGCAATGCAGGCGAGCGGCTTCCAGCGCTTTTTCCAGAGCATCCGGGGTGTGGGCATAATCCACCACCACCGTCGGCTTGCCTGGCGCATTGAAGACTTCCATCCGACCACAGACCGGCTGTAGCTGATTGGCCGTGTTTACCAACGTCTCAAACGGATAACCGAGTGACAGCAGCGTCGCCAAAGCCATGATCAGGTTACTGACGTTGAATGCTCCCATCAGGCGGCTTTCGATCTCGCCGTTGCCCCAGCTTGAGCTGAAGTGGATGGTGGCACCGTTATCGTGATAGTCCACCGCAGTGGTTTTCAGCCAGCGGCCATGGCAGCCAGGCTGCAAATTGTCATGCATGGTGACGGCGACCGCGTCTGGCAATTTGGCCAGCCAACGCAGCCCGACTTCATCGTCGGCATTGATGATCGCCTGCCCAACGTCGTGGCTGGCAAACAGTGACCATTTGGCCGCTTCGTAGCTGGCCATGTCACCGTGGTAATCCAGATGATCGCGGCTCAGGTTGGTGAATACGGCTGCGGCAAAGGGTAAAGCCGCCACGCGGTGTTGCACCAGACCGTGAGAGGAGACCTCCATCGCGGCAAAGGTAGCCCCTTGCTGCGCCAGATCGTTAAGCACGTGCTGCACGTCGACGGCAGATCCGGTGGTATTTTCCGTTGGGCAAACCTGGTCTAACAAACCGTTGCCCACGGTACCCATTACTGCGGCCGTTTCGCCCAACAGTTGGCTCCACTGGGCTAACAGTTGGGTGGTGGTGGTTTTACCGTTGGTCCCCGTCACGCCAATCAGGCGCAGACGCTCGGCAGGCTGATGATAGAAACGCCCGGCTAACGCCGACAGACGCTGGCCAAGTTGGCTCAGGTAAATCACCGGCACACCGTGCATTTCGCAAATTTTACCGTCTTCAGCTTCGCCTTCCGCTTCAGCGATAACGGCGGCAACCCCTTGGGCGATGGCTTGCGGAATATAGCGGCGTCCATCCGTTTGATGGCCAACTACGGCGACAAACAGATCCCCGGCAGCCGCAATACGGCTGTCTAATATCATTTCCCGCAGCGCGCGCTCGGGTGCCGTTGGCACCCACGGAGCGAGTAAATCGCGCAAATTACGATCGGCCACCTGAACCCTCTTTGTTATTAATCACTAATTCGCTTTTGTCACCGGTAGGCAGCGCATCTGGCTGAATGTTCATGATCCGCAGCACGCCCCCCATGATGGCACCAAACACCGGCGCAGAAATCGCACCACCGTAGTATTTCCCACCCTGAGGATCGTTGATGACCACCACCAGAGCAAAACGAGGCTGGCTTGCTGGCGCCACCCCCGCGGTATAAGCGATATATCGGTTGACGTATTTACCATCCGGGCCGACCTTTTTGGCCGTACCGGTTTTAATGGCGATACGATAACCCTTGATGGCGGCTTTCACCCCACCACCGCCCGGCAAGGCGACGCTTTCCATCATGTGCACTACCGTACGCACGGTAGCCTCAGGGAAGACGCGTTCACCGGCAACCGGAGGGTCAACCCTGGTGATCGACAGTGGGCGATAAACGCCCAGGCTGCCAATCGTGGCATAGACTCGCGCTAACTGTAACGGGGTTACCATTAGCCCATAGCCGAAAGAGAAGGTGGCCCTCTCTATGTCAGACCACCGTTGTTTTTTTGGGTATAAGCCACTGCTTTCTCCGACCAACCCCAAATTGGTCGCTTTTCCCAGCCCAAAACGTGAGTAAGTATCTACTAACGCTGAGGACGGCATCGCTAACGCCAGCTTTGAAACACCGACGTTACTCGACTTCTGCAAGATCCCGGTCATGGTCAGTTCCGAATAACGCGCCACGTCTTTGATTTCATGGCCGTTAATACGGTAAGGAATGGTGTTGAGCACGCTGTTTTCTTTCACTACGCCGCGCTGCAACGCCGTCATTACCACCATCGGCTTCACGGTAGAACCAGGTTCAAAAATATCGGTGATGGCACGGTTACGCATGGTATCTTTCGGCGTATCGGCCATATTGTTCGGGTTGTACGATGGGCTGTTGGCCATCGCCAGCACTTCTCCGGTGTTCACGTCCACCAGCACTGCGGTACCAGACTCCGCCTTGTTGAAGGCAACTGCGTTATTCAGTTCACGGTAAACCAGCGCCTGCAGGCGTTCATCGATGCTCAGTGCCAGATTGTGCGCCGCCTGACTGTCTACCGAGGAGATGTCCTCGATCACTCGGCCATAGCGGTCTTTACGTACGGTTCTTTCGCCCGGTTGACCGGTGAGCCAACGATCAAAGCTCTTTTCGACCCCTTCGATCCCTTCGCCGTCAATGTTGGTCACGCCGATGATATGAGAAGTAACCTGGCCAGACGGGTAGTAGCGGCGCGATTCCTGGCGCAGGTAGATGCCAGGCAATTTCAGCTTGTGGATGTAATCACCAATCGCCGGGTTAACCTGCCGGGCCAGATAGACAAAGCGCCCCTTCGGATTGGCATTAATACGATTGGAGAGCTGATCGAGCGGAATTTGCAACGCGTCGGACAGCGCTTTCCAGCGCGAATCCAGCGTAATACCCCCGCGTTCGTTCAACTCTTTCGGATCGGCCCACACGGCGTTCACCGGTACGCTCACCGCCAGCGGGCGGCCAGAGCGGTCGCTAATCATGCCGCGCGCGGTGGGCACCGCCTGCACACGCAGCGAGCGCATGTCGCCTTCTTTCACCAACCGATCCGGATTGATCACCTGCAAATAAGCCACACGCAGCATCAGCCCAACCAGCGCCAACAGAATACAGCCGCACAGCAACGCAAAACGCCAGCTGACAAAGCTGGCCTGATCTTCCTGGCGTTTCAACTTCTTACCGGGACGTACTGCTTTCATGCGTTAGCTATTTGCTCCGTATCGTGACTTCGGCTAAACCACTCATGGCTTGACAATGATAATTTCCTGCGATGGATCAACGTGTTGCATCTGCAGTTTTTCGGTGGCGATACGCTCTACGCGGCTGTGATCGCCAAGGGCATTCTCTTCCAGGATCAGGTTGCGCCATTCGATATCCAGCGCATCCCTCTCCAGCACCAGCTGTTCGCGCTCGGCGGTCAGCAGGCGGGTACGGTGCGCGGTGGTCACCACAAACACGGCGGAAACCAGCGCGGCAATCATCAAAATCAGCGGGATCTTGGCGTTACGCAGCAGATCGCCACCAATGACGCCAACTAAACCGTGGCGCTCATTACCAATCACGCAGGCATCCTCTCGGCAATACGCAGCACCGAACTGCGCGCTCGTGGGTTTTCCGCCACTTCAACATCACCAGGCTTCATTTTGCCCAAGGCTTTCAGCGTGCGGCCACCCATTTCACGCAACTGCGCTTCGGTTAGCGGAATTCCTGCCGGAACCTGGGCACCACGGCTGTGGTGACGCATAAAGCTTTTGACGATACGGTCTTCCAACGAATGGAAGCTGATGATCGACAGGCGGCCTTCTGGTGCCAACACGGCTAATGCACCGTCCAGCGCGCGTTCGATCTCTTCCAGCTCGCTGTTGATGTAGATACGGATCGCCTGGAAGCTGCGGGTTGCCGGGTGTTTATGCTTATCACGGAACGGGCTGGCATGGGCTATCAGCTCGGCCAGTTCCTTGGTACGGGTCATCGGTTCTACTTGGTTTCTTTCCACAATGGCGCGGGCAATGCGTTTGGCGAAGCGTTCTTCACCGAAGGTTTTCAGCACCCAGGCAATATCGTCGGCTTCCGCTTTCATCAACCATTCGGCGGCAGATTGGCCGCTTGATGGATCCATACGCATATCCAGCGGGCCGTCACGCATAAAGGAAAATCCGCGTTCTGCGTCATCCAGCTGCGGGGAAGAGACACCTAAGTCGAGCAACACGCCGTCGATCTTGCCTACCAGTTCCCGTTGCTGCACATAGTCAGCCAAATCGGAAAACGGGCCGTGGATGATAGTAAAACGTGGGTCTGCAATAGATTGAGCTGCGGCAATTGCCTGCGGATCGCGATCGATAGCCAACAAGCGCCCTTCCGGCCCCAGTTGGGACAAGATCAGACGAGAATGACCACCGCGACCAAAAGTACCGTCGATGTAGATGCCGTTACTGCGAATATTGAGCCCCTTCACGGCCTCATCCAACAGTACGGTCGTATGTTTATAATTTTCCAGCATGCTTATAGTGACAAGTCCTGTAGCCGCTCAGACAACGGTTCCTGAGTGGATTGTTCCGCGTCAATATCATCCTTGACTTGTTGATACCAGGTCTGTTCATCCCACAGTTCAAACTTGTTGAACTGCCCGACCAGCATCACTTCTTTAGTAAGCCCGGCATGTTGGCGTAGCGTATTGGCTAACAGCAACCGGCCGGCATTATCCATCTGACACTCGCTGGCATGGCCCAACAGCAAGCGCTGGACTCGGCGCTCGGCGGGATTCATGCTCGACAGACGGGACAACTTTTGCTCGATGATTTCCCATTGAGGTAATGGATAAAGCAGCAGGCAGGGCTGATGGAGGTCAATGGTGCAAACCATTTGGCCTTGCGATTCCTCATTCAGTAAATCCCGATAACGGGTCGGTACGGCGAGCCGTCCTTTACTGTCGAGGTTGACCATCGTTGCCCCACGAAACATACCTGAGCTACCCCCTCGTGACCCTTTTCACCACTTTACACCACAAATTCCCACATAAGGGAGTTTACGGAGGGTATGAAAACCTTGTCAAGCCAGAGCAAGAGCGGTTTGGCAATATTTATAGGCATATTCTGGAGGCTGGCTCACGAAAGGAACTCTATTTATTGCATGAATATAAATTAACATCATGATTAAAGAGGAGAATTTTCTAAGCGGAAAGAGTGCGATTAAAATAAACACAAATTGACGATTAAATAACTCATTATGTCCTTCTGCAATCCAGGTCTCACTTTTCAACATCGCTCTCGGCGGGGATACCCCCACCGCATCCCGCGTCGGTCAAGGCTTGGCCACAAGCCGCTTGCCAGCAGGGAAATGCCATAAACCCTTGACTTAATAACACTCAGCAAGTATTTCGCTGCCAACGGCGCGCTATTTTACTTCAATTATTCCGTCAAAGAACAACCCAAAGATAAAATAAATGGCGAAGCACTGGCTTAAGCCGTTAATTATGATTCAAATCAAAATGGTAAGATTATTCTCAAAACACCTATTTACAATTAACCTGGATTTTTTTGCGCATTTAGGAATATGCGCAAATTTAGTGCGCCTATCGCTGAATCAGCCGCAAAACCGTCATCTCGCCGCCACCAGACAATCATAATACATTGTTTATATTAACAATATTTTCATTCACCATTTTAAACTCCTGCTTTACGAGCTTTTCCCCCTGTTGTCAGGATAAAAATCAGCCAAATGTTAAAAATAAAAATTTTAAGCCACTTAAAACATTCCATGTAGTCAAGTACACTACAAAAATGCTTAAAGGTCAGTTAATAACACCTAATTAACATTAATAAGCAACATGTTAACCGATAAATTCAGGGATCGTGTCATGTCTAGAGCCGTTTCACCATGGCGCAGCGCTGCCGCCGATACTTTTGCGCTAGTGGTGTACTGTTTTATCGTCGGGATGGCGATTGAAATACTGATTTCGGGCATGAGCTTTAGCCAATCGCTCTCCTCCCGGGTGGTGTCGATCCCCGTCAATATCGTGATCGCCTGGCCCTATGGCCGCTACCGCGATTTCTTCATCGCCACCGCACGCCGCAGCCCACGCGGGCAGTTTTTGCTGCGTAACCTGGCCGATCTGTTGGCTTATGTCAGTTTCCAATCGCCGGTTTACGCCGTCATTCTGTGGAGCGTGGGCGCCGATGGACAACAGATCCTGGCCGCGGTGACCAGTAATGCGGTGATTTCGATGGCGATGGGCGTGGTATACGGCTATTTTCTGGAATATTGCCGCCGGCTGTTTCGCGTGGTCCCCTCCCCCCAACCCTCTCCAACAGGGAGAGGGAGCTGATAGCCCCTGCTCTGCTGGAGCTAAACGGCACCAAAGTGAGTCACTATAGTTTCAGACCCACTCCACCAAGGAGAGCGGATACGAAGCTGTGATCAGGAACAGGAGTTAATCAGTCACCGGGTGTACAGAACGAATAGCGTAGTCAAATTGTGACTCGATCGGTCCCTCTCCCTGTGGGAGAGGGTTAGGGTGAGGGCATTATTTGCGGCTCAGGCTGCCACGGCGGAACAGGTTACGGCGAATGCGCGTCATACCCGGTTTAGGTTTGCGCGGTTCATCCAGGCTGGCAAGCACCAGCTCCAGCACCCGTTCGGCAACATCACGGTGGCGCTGAGCCACGGCAAGCACCGGGCATTCCAGGAAATCCAATAGCTCATGATCACCAAAGGTGGCAATCGCCAGATCCGCCGGTAAACGCCCACGCTGTTTCAGCGTTACGTCCATCACGCCCTGCAACAGCGAGAACGAGGTGGTAAACAGCGCCTGTGGCATCGGATGGGTTTTCAGCCATTCCGCAAACAGCACACCCGCTGCTTCACGCTCATAGCTATTGGCATAGAGATAATCCACTTGCCGCTCATCATCCTGCCAGGCCTGGCGGAAACCCTGCTCACGCAAGAAGCTGACCGAAAGCTCAGGCAAAGCTCCCAGATACAACACCGACTTGGCGGGGAAAGTGCGTAACTCCTGTGCCAAGGCAAAGGCGTCCTCCTGATCGGCCCCCACCACGCTGATAAAGTGTTCACGATCCAGAGCGCGATCCAACGCGATAATCGGGAAAGGATCGTTAGCCCAGCGTTGATAGAAAGGATGCTCCGGCGGTAACGCGGTGGAGACGATGATCGCATCAACCTGGCGTTGCAGCAGGTGCTCAATGCAACGCATTTCATTATCCGGCTGATCTTCCGAGCAGGCGATCAACAGTTGGTAACCACGCTGACGCGCCTGGCGCTCCAGGTAGTTGGCGATGCGGGTATAGCTGGTATTTTCCAGATCCGGGATCACCAGGCCGATAGAACGAGTGCGGCCTGCACGCAGCCCTGCCGCTACGGCATTCGGGTGATAATTGTGCTCCCTGACCACGGCCATCACTTTTTCGACGGTTTTATCGCTGACACGATACTGCTTCGCCTTGCCGTTGATGACATAACTGGCCGTAGTGCGCGAAACGCCTGCGAGACGCGCGATTTCATCCAGTTTCACGTTAACCCCTTTAAATGACTCTCAAAATGACAATGGATCGTGTGGCGTTGTTTACCCCACGCTTTCAATGTACGGCTAAACATGCAGCGAACCGAAAGCAGAAGGGTAATGAGTAACCATGATAGTCACTATGGTTATTCAACCCGTAATGGCGATCTAACAGCAGAAAACACGGCCGAGCAACCGCTTTCGCCCAAAGGTGCCAGCAAATGGGCAAAAAATTAAAAAGAAAGGGCGCAGCAAACCTGCCACGCCCCGGATGCAGTGCAGAAAACCCGCTATCAGCGCATAATCTTGTCGCCGCGCGACACGCCAACAATCCCCGATCGGGCCACTTCAACGATTTCTGCCACTTCACGTACGGCGTTGAGGAAGGCATCCAGCTTGTCGCTGGTCCCCGCCAACTGCACGGTGTAAAGCGAGGAGGTGACATCCACAATCTGGCCACGGAAGATATCCGTGCTGCGTTTCACCTCTTCACGCCCGTAGCCACTAGCCTGCAGCTTCACCAACATGATTTCACGCTCAACGTGAGCCCCCTGCACCAGCTCACTGACGCGTAAAACGTCAACCAGCTTATGCAACTGCTTCTCTATCTGCTCCAGTACCTTTTCATCACCCACCGTCTGGATCGTCATGCGTGACAAGGTTGGGTCATCGGTAGGAGCAACCGTCAGGCTTTCGATGTTGTAGCCACGCTGAGAGAACAGCCCGACGACGCGCGACAACGCACCGGATTCGTTTTCCAGTAATACCGATAAGATACGGCGCTTCATCAGGTTCTCTCCGTTTTGCTTAGCCACATTTCGTCCATGCTTCCACCGCGGATCTGCATTGGATAAACATGTTCGGTCTCGTCGACGGTCACATCGACAAACACCAGACGTTCTTTTTCAGCCAGCGCCTGCGCCAGCTTGCTTTCCAGCTCATCCGGGGTACGAATGGCGATGCCAACATGGCCATAGGCCTCGGCCAGCTTGACGAAGTCCGGCAAGGAATCCATATAGGACTGAGAATGGCGGCCAGAATAGATCATGTCCTGCCACTGCTTCACCATGCCCAGGTAGCGGTTATTCAGGTTGACCACCACTACCGGCAAATTGTACTGCAGAGCCGTGGACAACTCCTGGATATTCATCTGGATGCTGCCGTCACCGGTGACGCACACCACCGTTTCGTCTGGCAGTGCCAGTTTCACCCCGAGGGCGGCTGGCAGGCCAAAGCCCATAGTGCCCAAGCCACCCGAGTTGATCCAACGACGCGGTTTATCGAACGGATAATAAAGCGCGGCAAACATCTGGTGCTGGCCAACGTCGGAGGTGACATAGGCATCGCCCTTGGTCAGGCGGTGCAGCGTTTCGATCACCGCCTGAGGTTTGATGGTGCCACTGTCTTTGTTATAGCCCAGGCAATCACGCGCGCGCCACTGTTCAATGGACTGCCACCAGTCACGCAGCGCATCGAAATCCTGCGCTTTGTCCTCATGCGCCAGCAGTTCAAGCATCTGCGTCAGGACTTGTTTGGCATCGCCAACGATAGGAATATCGGCATCCACCGTTTTGGAAATGGAGGTCGGGTCGATATCGATATGCAGCACCGTGGCATCCGGGCAATATTTGGCCAGGTTATTGGTAGTGCGATCGTCAAAGCGCACCCCTACGGCAAAAATCACGTCGGAATGATGCATGGTCTTGTTGGCTTCATAGGTGCCGTGCATGCCCAGCATACCGACGCTTTGGCGGTGAGTCCCGGGGAACGCCCCCAGCCCCATCAGCGTACAGGTGACCGGCAGGTTCAGCTTTTCCGCCAGTTGCAGCAACTCTCCATGGCACTCCGAATTGATGGCACCGCCGCCCACGTACATGATCGGCTTTTTAGCCGCCAGAATGGTCTGTAGGGCGCGTTTGATTTGCCCGCGGTGGCCTTGCACCGTCGGGTTGTAGGAACGCATGCTGACGTCCTGCGGATACGCGTAAGGCATTCTTATCGCCGGGCCGACGATATCCTTCGGCAGATCGACCACCACCGGGCCAGGGCGGCCGGTAGAGGCCAGGTAAAACGCCTTTTTCAGCACGGAAGGAATGTCTTCGGTACGCTTGACCAGGAAGCTGTGTTTTACCACCGGGCGGGAGATACCCACCATGTCGCACTCCTGGAAGGCATCGTAACCAATCAGCGAGCTCGGCACCTGGCCAGATAGCACCACCATCGGGATGGAATCCATATAGGCGGTGGCGATGCCAGTAATGGCGTTGGTAGCCCCAGGGCCTGAAGTGACCAGCACTACGCCCACTTCGCCGGTCGCTCGTGCATAGCCATCGGCCATATGCACCGCCCCTTGCTCGTGGCGTACCAGAATATGATCGATGCCCCCCACCGTGTGCAGGGCATCATAGATATCGAGTACCGCCCCGCCCGGATAGCCGAATACATGCTTAACGCCCTGATCGATCAGCGATCGGACGACCATCTCGGCTCCTGACAATATTTCCATGGGTTTGCCTCCAGGCTTACATAGCTTGTTCTTGTCTGACGCCGGAACGTAGCGCCTGTCCTGTCTGGGGCATGGCCCCAAAAATCTTATGGACGTTTTGGACTCTTAACATAGCGTCAGAATATGGGGCAGGCAAACGGCAAAATGGCTTATCACCGGCAAGGGTATTGCCATCAGGCTGGAGAAATGCGGCTTGGCAAAACTATGCACTAGCTGAGCGGTTGTTCATCTGGGCATTATTTCGAGGGTGGGGGTAATTACAGAACTAAATCAGGCAAGGGCGACTGGGGATTTTTCGTCCGCCTGCCGCCCCTATCATCACTTTTCCTGATACATCGACTCTATCTCATGCTGATAACGCTGTAGGATCACCTTGCGACGCAGCTTCAGGGTCGGGGTGAGTTCCCCCAATTCCATCGAGAAGGCCGCCGGCAGCAGGGTAAATTTCTTCACCTGCTCAAACAGGGCTAACTCTTTTTGCATCTCCCGCAGACGCTTTTCGAACATTTCGATGATATGGCTGTTGCGCAGCAGTTCGAGCCGATCCTGATACTTCAGATTGACCGATTTGGCATACTCTTCCAACGACTCGAAACTTGGGACGATCAACGCGGAGACAAATTTGCGTGCATCGGCAACGATCGCGACCTGTTCGATAAAGCGATCCTGCGCCAGGGTGCCTTCCAGCATCTGTGGCGCAATGTATTTGCCGCCGGAGGTCTTCATCAGATCCTTCAGCCGCTCGGTAATAAACAGGTTGCCGCTATCGTCGATCATGCCGGCATCGCCGGTTTTCAGCCAGCCGTCAGCGGTAAAGCTATCGGCCGTCTCCAACGGTTTATTGAAATAGCCGCGCATCACGATTGGCCCCCGCACCTGGATTTCATTTTCATCGCCAATGCGCACTTCTACGCCGGGCAGCGGCTTGCCGATCGAACCAAAGCGAAAGTTGTTCTCTTCCCAGCATGAGACCGTGGCACAGGTTTCCGTCATGCCGTAGCCGTATTTGATGTTGATACCCATCGCCTGGAAAAACAGAATGACGTTATCATCAAGCTTGGCACCGGCCGCCGGCAAGAAGCGCACCCGCCCCCCCAGGATCCCCCGCAGCTTGCTTAACACCAGCTTGTCAGCCCAGCGGTGAGAGAGGTCGAACAGCTTGCCTAACGGTTTCCCAGCCCTTTCCTGGAGGAACTTACGTTCACCGCAGACGATGGCCCAGTGGAATAAGGCACGCCGTAACCAAGGCGCACGAGCGACCTTTTCATGCACCGCGCTGAAGATTTTTTCATAAAAGCGTGGCACTGCACACATCAGGGTCGGTTTGACATCGGCCATCGCTTCCCGCACCCAGTCGGTATTGGGCAGATAAACGTTCTGCGCGCCCGAATGCATGATAAAGAAGCTCCAGGCACGTTCAAACACGTGTGACAGTGGCAGGAAGCTGAGGGAAACGTCATCCGCCGTCACCGTAAGACGATCGTCATGCAGCTGCAACTGTGCGGCCATATTGCGGTAGTCAAGCATCACGCCTTTCGGCTCCCCGGTGGTGCCTGAGGTGTAGATAAGGGTGAATAAATCCTGCAAATCGCGCTCGGCAATTCTTTGCTGACGCTGGGCTTCGAAACGCTCGATATCCGCAAGACGTTCGAAATGATGCAGGTGTTGAGCAATCTCACAGCCGCGCAAATCAGCTGAAGCATCAAAGACAATAATGTGGGTCAGTTGCGGGCATACGCCACGCAGCGCAATCGCGGCATCCAACTGTTCTTGTTCGCCGACAAACAGAATGCGGATATCGGCATCGTTAATGATAAATGCCGCCTGAGCAGGAGTGTTGGTGGCATAAAGCGGCACGCTGACCGCCCGCAGCTCGAGGATCGCCAGATCGGCCAACGACCAGGCCATGCTGTTGTTGGCAAAAATCGCGATACGTTCCTGTACCTCGACGCCCAGTGCCAGCAAGGCGCAGGCAATATGTTGCATATGCGCCCCGACCTGCGACCAGGTCAGCCGTGTTTCTCCCTGCGGGGACCACTGACGGAAAGCCGTATGTTCGGCACGGTTAGCAATGTGATGCTGTATACGTTCGACCTGATGGTAATGCTGCAAGGTATTGGTCATAGCGCTCTATGCCTGAAATTAATCAACCAGTTAACCGCGATTGGAGCGGAAGCTCTCACATCTCAGCTTACACGTGTTTACTTTTTTTGCGCAGTCTACCTAGTCTCCGGCTGTGGGAAAAGGGATTTCAGCGTAGAAGTGTGAGCCAAAACGCGCTTGTGCTCATTTCTCTTGATCTTGGACAAAAGGGAGTGCAAAAGGTTTACGCCAAACAGACAAAGTGGGATCGACGACAAGAAAGGAAAGGTGACAGGTTAAAATAACGGCAGTATCGTTTGGGGCAGAATAGTGTTTCGGTCACTTAAATTAAATAACCCTCGCGGGTAAATGATATTTTCCACGGTATCACTACACGGAATTATCTTAGTTTTTCTTGAGCCTATTCTTATTAATCTTTCACGCTGTCCATTATCAACCCGACGCACTCGAAAGCGCGCTGGGCCAATAAATCACTAATTAACGCAATACACCCGCTTGGCTAAGTACGGACTTCATCCACTGATGGCCTTCATCACGCTCGGCAGACTCATGCCAGGAAAGATAACAGGTGGCGGTTTTTCTCTCCCAAGGCAGCGGAATTAATTTTAGCTGCAAGGCTTGTGCGTGCTGCTGGGCAAACCAGCGAGGAGCGATTGCCACCATCTCGGTCATGGCGACCAGATTCAATACGCTGAACAGGTCGGTACATTGCTGGGTGACACTGCGCTGTAGGGTTTCGTCCAGATAGTAGGGTTTGCTAAAGGAGCAAAAGCGCTCCAATGCGATGACGGCATGATGCTCCGCCAGCATCTGTTTCTGGCTAATGGTACCCACCAGGCGTGGGTGAGACTGCGCGGCAACCAGGGTCAATTCATCATCGAACAAGGCAATATCCTGAAACTCGGGATGTTCAAGGCGGCTATAGCCAATGACAAACTCGGTTTCCTGATAGCGTAACTGATGCTCGATGTTATTGCTCATGTAAGACTTGGTCTGTATCTGCACGTTGGGAGCCATGCTCTTGACGTTGTTGATTATTTTGGCAGTCAGACGAATATCTAGCGGGCTGCAGATAGAAAGCATAAAGAGGCGTTCACTGCTCAGGGCGTCAAAGCCAGCGCCTGGCAGCTCATTTTGTACCAGCTGCAGTGCCTGGCGTACCGGGCCAAAAAGTTGGCGGGCGCGCATGGTAGGCTGAATGCCACGGCCGAAGCGAACAAACAGCTCGTCGTTGAACATGAGCTTCAAACGCGACACGGCATTGCTGACCGCCGGTTGCGACATCCCTAAGGAATTTGCCGCCTTGGTAATATTCTGCATCTGCATAACCGCATCAAAAACAGTGAGTAAATTAAGATCCACACTGCGCAAATGAATATCACCGTTTTCTTTCCTCAAGACAGTTCCTGAATTATATTCGGACATATCCAAACTCCACTAAGTCCCATGTAGATAATCCCGCTAGCGCGCAGGGGAATAACGGGAAAAGACACGCTACGTTATTCCCACACAGCGAAATTAGTTATCCCTTTTGACTACTCTTGTAAGATAGCAATCGGGCATCATCCTATAAAAATATGACACAGCGGTGCATATTAGGCATTGTTCGTCGTCGGGTAGCCTTGGCACATCGGTTCGCAACTCGCCGATGGCACACAAACAAAATTGGCAGGCAAAACACCTGAGTTATGGATACCTGTTTGGTACACATCAACCTCTGGATCAGACCATAAAATGAGTTAATGGACAATCATACCAGAGCAAAATAGGTCTCTTTAGCCTCACTTAATTGATTGTAGCGGCTCAGTTCAGCGCTAAAAATACGAATTACGAATGAATTAACGACAACAAATTGACACCATGAATGCCAAGCCCACAACATCAGCATCCCATCAAACCACGTTTGCTGTTTTTTTGCGCCAACGATAAATTTTAACCGAGTAGTCTTGCTAATCAATGCGGCAGTGCCACTTTCAAACCATTTATGCTAATAAACCCCTGTTCACCTGTGGATTTAACGCTGGCCCTTGCGGATTTTACCGAATTTCCAACTGGTGCTATCCCCGTTGGTGCCACGCTTTTCAATACCCCTGTTTTAATCAGGTGTTGACATGCCCCGGCCAATAAAGTATCAAATTAGGCAACGAAACAATTTTAGAGAAGCTGACCGCTATGATCCGTACCCACCGTCTACTAGGCCTACTACTAAACGCATCTTATGTGCGCGGTACGCTGGTGGACGGGGTTCAAAGCTGATTCAGCCCATCATCTGCAAAACCCGCGCTACTGCGCGGGTTTTTTTTTACCCGCTTAGCGTGAAACAAACACGACAAGGAACAACACGATGAGCCAACAAGTCATTATTTTCGATACCACATTGCGTGATGGTGAACAGGCGCTGCAGGCAAGCCTGAGCGTTAAAGAAAAAATCCAGATCGCCATGGCGCTGGAAAGAATGGGTGTCGATGTAATGGAAGTCGGCTTCCCAGTCTCCTCCCCGGGGGACTTCGAGTCGGTACAGACCATTGCCCGCCAGATCAAAAACAGCCGCGTTTGTGGTCTGGCACGCTGTGTTGATAACGACATTGACGTCGCTGCCGAAGCATTACGCGTAGCCGAGGCCTTCCGTATTCACGTCTTCCTGGCCACCTCCACCCTGCATATCGAATCCAAATTAAAGCGCTCTTTCGACCAGGTGCTGGAAATGGCGGTGCGCTCAGTGAAACGCGCCCGTAACTATACCGATGACGTTGAGTTTTCCTGTGAAGACGCTGGCCGTACCCCGATTGATAACCTGTGCCGCGTGGTAGAAGCCGCCATCAACGCCGGTGCCACTACCATTAATATCCCTGATACCGTTGGCTACACCACGCCAAACCAGTTCGGCGGCATCATCACTACGCTGTACGACCGCGTGCCTAATATTGATAAGGCGATCATCTCCGTCCACTGCCACGACGACTTGGGCATGGCCGTGGGTAACTCTATCGCAGCCGTCCAGGCCGGTGCCCGCCAGGTAGAAGGCACCTTGAACGGCATCGGCGAACGTGCCGGTAACTGTTCACTGGAAGAAGTGATCATGGCCATCAAGGTGCGTCAGGACTTTATGCAGGTGCACACCAATATCAATCATCAGGAAATCTACCGCACCAGTCAGTTGGTCAGCCAGCTGTGCAATATGCCTATCCCGGCCAACAAGGCCATCGTCGGTTCCAACGCCTTCGCTCACTCCTCCGGTATCCACCAGGATGGCGTGCTGAAAAACCGCGAAAACTACGAAATCATGACCCCTCAGACCATCGGTCTGAAAGATGTCCAGTTGAACCTGACCTCCCGTTCCGGCCGCGCGGCGGTAAAACACCGTATGGAAGAGATGGGCTACAAGGAACAGGATTACAATCTGGACGTGCTGTACGCGGCTTTCCTGAAGCTGGCAGATAAGAAAGGCCAGGTGTTTGACTACGATCTGGAAGCCCTGGCATTTATCAATAAGCAGCAAGAAGAGCCTGAGCATTTCAGCCTGGAATACTTCAGCGTGCAGTCTGGCAGCAGCATTATGGCTACCGCCTCGGTCAAACTGAAATGTGGCGAGGAAGAGAAGTCCGAAGCCGCTACGGGCAACGGCCCGGTCGATGCTGTTTACCAAGCCATCAACCGTATTACCGGCTACCCGATTGAGCTGGTGAAATATCAACTGACCGCCAAAGGCCAGGGCCGCGACGCGCTGGGCCAGGTTGATATCGTGGTGTCTTACAATGGCCGCCGCTTCCATGGCGTGGGCCTGGCAACCGATATTGTGGAATCCTCTGCCAAGGCGATGATCCACGTATTGAACAATATCTGGCGCTCTCAGCAAGTAGAAAAAGAAAAGCAGCGCTTGCAGCAAACCAAACAGCAAAATAATCAGGAAACGGTGTGAACATGACTAAGACTTACCACATTGCCGTCTTGCCCGGAGACGGAATCGGCCCAGAAGTAATGGCCCAGGCCCACAAAGTGTTGGATGCCGTGCGCCAACGCTTTGGTATCCGCATTACCACCAGTGAATATGACGTCGGTGGCATTGCCATCGATCGCCACAGCACCCCACTGCCTGCTGCAACCGTTGCCGGCTGCGAGCAGGCCGATGCCATCCTGTTCGGCTCGGTAGGCGGCCCCAAATGGGAGCACCTGCCACCGGCAGAGCAGCCGGAGCGCGGTGCGCTGCTGCCGCTGCGTAAGCACTTCAAACTGTTCAGCAACCTGCGCCCTGCCCGCCTGTACCAAGGGCTGGAAGATTTTTGCCCGCTGCGTGCCGATATTGCCGCGCGTGGCTTCGACATTCTGTGCGTACGTGAGTTAACCGGCGGCATCTACTTTGGCCAACCCAAAGGCCGTGAAGGCCAGGGCATGCATGAGCGCGCCTTTGATACCGAGGTCTACCACCGCTTTGAGATCGAACGCATCGCCCGTATCGCCTTCGAGTCCGCCCGCAAACGCCGCAATATCGTCACCTCGATTGATAAAGCCAACGTGTTGCAAAGCTCCATCCTGTGGCGTGAAGTTGTGAGTCAGGTAGCCAAGGACTATCCGGATGTGTCGCTGTCGCATATGTATATCGACAACGCCACCATGCAGTTAATCAAAGACCCATCCCAGTTCGACGTGTTGCTGTGCTCCAACCTGTTCGGCGACATCCTGTCGGACGAATGCGCCATGATCACCGGCTCGATGGGCATGCTGCCGTCCGCCAGCCTGAACGAACAAGGCTTTGGCCTGTACGAACCCGCCGGGGGTTCCGCACCTGACATCGCGGGCAAAAACATTGCCAACCCGATCGCGCAAATTCTGTCTGCCACCCTGCTGCTGCGTTACAGCCTGGGTGCCGATGAAGCCGCAGATGCGATCGAGCGCGCCATTAATCAGGCATTGGAACAGGGCTACCGTACCGCCGATCTGGCCGGTGCCGGCAAAGCCATCGGCACCAATGAAATGGGCGATATCATTGCCCGCTTCGTGGCTGAGGGGGCGTAAATCATGGCCAAGACCTTATATCAGAAATTATACGATGCCCACGTGGTGCATGAAGCGCCAAACGAGACACCGCTGCTGTACATCGATCGGCATCTGGTGCATGAAGTGACCTCCCCACAGGCCTTCGACGGCCTGCGTGCCATGGGCCGCAAAGTGCGTCAGCCGGGCAAGACATTTGCCACCATGGATCACAACGTGTCGACCCAGACCAAAGACATCAACGCCAGCGGCGAGATGGCTCGCATTCAAATGCAGGAGCTGATCAAGAACTGTGCAGAGTTCGGCGTCTCACTGTATGACCTGAACCACCCCTTCCAGGGCATTGTGCACGTTATCGGCCCTGAGCAAGGCATGACGCTGCCGGGCATGACCATCGTCTGTGGTGACTCCCATACCGCCACGCACGGTGCCTTTGGCTCGCTGGCGTTCGGTATCGGTACTTCGGAAGTGGAACACGTGCTGGCGACCCAAACCCTGAAGCAGGGCCGCGCCAAGACGATGAAGATTGAAGTCACCGGCGATGCGGCAGAAGGTATCACCGCCAAAGATATCGTGCTGGCCGTGATCGGCAAAACCGGCAGCGCTGGTGGTACTGGCCACGTAGTTGAATTCTGTGGCAAAGCGATCGAAGCGTTGAGCATGGAAGGCCGCATGACGCTGTGCAACATGGCGATTGAGATGGGTGCCAAAGCAGGCCTGGTTGCGCCAGACGACACCACCTTCAATTACCTGAAAGGCCGCCAGTTCGCTCCTACCGGGGAAAACTGGGAGCAGGCCGTGGCCTACTGGCGCACCATGAAGTCCGACGCCGAAGCCAAATTCGATACCACTATCACCTTGCGGGCGGAAGATATCGCGCCACAGGTCACCTGGGGCACCAACCCTGGGCAAGTTATCGCGGTCGATCAGGCGATCCCAACCCCCGATTCCTTTAGCGATCCGGTGGAACGTGCCTCAGCTGAAAAAGCGTTGGCCTATATGGACCTGAAACCCGGCATCAAGCTGACTGACGTCGCAATCGACAAAGTGTTTATCGGTTCTTGCACCAATTCACGCATCGAAGATCTGCGTGCCGCAGCCGCCATTGCCAAAGGCCGTAAAGTGGCCGCAGGCGTGCAGGCGATTGTGGTGCCTGGCTCCGGCCCAGTGAAAGCACAGGCGGAAGAGGAAGGTCTGGACAAGATCTTTATCGAAGCGGGTTTCGAATGGCGTCTGCCAGGCTGCTCCATGTGCCTGGCGATGAACAACGACCGTCTGAACCCTGGCGAACGCTGTGCCTCAACCAGCAACCGTAACTTCGAAGGGCGTCAGGGCCGCGGTGGGCGTACCCATCTGGTCAGCCCGGCGATGGCTGCTGCTGCTGCCGTTACCGGCCATTTTGCCGACATCCGTGAATTGCACTAAGGAGCACCAGCGTGGCTAAATTTACTCAACATACCGGCTTAGTGGTGCCTCTGGACGCGGCCAACGTCGATACCGACGCCATTATCCCTAAGCAGTTTCTGCAGAAAGTCACTCGCACCGGTTTCGGCCAGCACCTGTTCAACGACTGGCGCTTCCTGGACGATGCGGGTCAACAGCCAAATCCTGAGTTTGTGCTGAACCTTCCGCGCTATAAAGGGGCCAGCATCCTGTTAGCCCGGGAAAACTTTGGCTGTGGCTCATCCCGTGAGCACGCGCCATGGGCACTGACTGATTACGGCTTCAAGGTAGTAATTGCACCAAGCTTTGCGGATATCTTCTACGGCAACTCGTTCAACAACCAGCTGCTGCCGGTCACGCTGAGCGAACAGGATGTGGATACTCTGTTTAAGCTGGTGGCAGAGCACGAAGGCACGGAGTTCGTGGTCGATCTGGAAAAGCAGACGGTGAACGCCGGGGGCAAAAGCTACCCATTTGAGATCGACAGCTTCCGCCGCCACTGCATGATTAACGGTTTGGACAGCATTGGCCTGACGTTGCAGCACGAAGCGGAGATTTCCCGCTACGAAGCGCAGCAACCAGCGTTTCTGAACTAAACCTCAGCCTCACCCGCCGCCCGGCGGGTGAGGCTTTCATCAAACTCACCAATAGCCTAACCACTTCCACCATACCCCACCAATCAGCGCCCAGATCAGCAGGTTGACCACGCTCATGATAAAGCCGGTTTTCCACCATTCCCCCAGGGTGGCATAGCCCGACCCAAAGATGATCGGCGCGGTACCGGTAGCATAATGGGTTAACGACATCATCAGCGAAGACGAGAAGGCCAGGATCAGGCCAAGCAGAGCCGGAGGCGCACCAAGGGCAATACCTGCGGCAAAGAACGCGGCGAACATGGCGGTCACGTGCGCGGTGGTACTGGCAAAGAAGTAATGCGAATAGAGATAGACGAGCGTTAGCAGAATGGTCCCTCCGACCCAGCTCATCCCCATATGATCGATACCCGAACCTACCGTTTGTGACAGCCAGGCAATCAGACCCAGTTTGCCGAGGTAGGTCGCCATCATCACCAAGGCGGCAAACCAGACCACGGTATCCCAGGCCCCTTTGTGCCTCAGCACGTCGTCCCAGCTCAGTACGCCAGTTGCCAGCAGGATCGCCAAACCAATCACCGCTGCCGTCGTTGGGTTAACCGCCAGTGCGGGGCCAAAAATCATCGCCGGAACTCCGGCCCACATCACCAGCAACAGGGCAAACACACCCAGCGTGATCTTCTCTGGCAGGGTTATCCGCCCCAGAGTTTGCAGCTTATCTTGTGCAAACAATGGCGCATCCGGGGTGCTTTTGATTTCAGGTGGATACAACCAATAAACCACCAGCGGCATGACGATCAGCGAACAAATCGCCGGTACCAGCGCCGCTACCGCCCACATACCCCAGGTCAGTTCAAACTCCGAACCGGCACCTTTGGCGATCAAATTGACAATCAGCGGGTTAGGCGCGGTAGCAGTAATAAACATCGCCGAGGTGATCGGATTGATGTTGTAGTTCACCAGCGAGAGATAGCGGCCAATCTTGCCGGAGGTGTTCAGCTCGGGCTTGGAGCCAAAGCTGTCCGCTATCGATTTCATTATCGGGTGAATGATCCCGCCGCCACGGGCGGTATTGCTCGGCGTAACCGGTGCCAGCACGGTTTCCGCCAGGGTTAACGCATAGGCGATCCCCAGCGTTTTCTTGCCAAACAGCGAGATAAAGTAGTAGCCAATGCGCGATCCCAGGCCGGTTTTATTCAGGCTCAGGGAGATCATGATCGAGAAACCGATCAGCCAGATGAGTTGGTTGGAGAACCCGCTCAGTGCATCGTCCAGCGCGGCCCCCGGCTTGCCAGGGTTGGTCACTCCCGTCACGGCCACCAGCGCAATGGCAATGATGGATACGGCGCCGATCGGCATCGCCTTGCCGATAATGGCAATGATGGTCCCAATAAACAGTGCCAGCAAATGCCAGGCATTCGGTGCCACCCCTTCAGGGACGGGGATCACAAACCAGATCAGCAGAGCAGCGATAACGGCACAGAGGGAGGGAACAGGTTTGAGCGGCGTTAGTTTATCCATAACATACCCACTTTTTTCAACGGGAGCGGCATCTCAATAGCAAGATGGATAAGAGCGTGAAGCTCACGCTCTGAGTCCGTTTATCTTAGTGAGAATGGAGCGGTTTTCTCAATGATATGTATCAACTAACCGGGTGTTACAGCTCACACTTCGCGAACTTTGGCACACATCCACAGCGCCAGGATGGCAAGCAGAGTAATCAGGTAGTAAACCGCAGAGTGCCCAAAGTTTTCCACCAACGCGCCTTGCAGTACACCGGCCAGGATCACCCCAGTCGAAATGCTGTTGGTAAACATGGTGGTCGCGGCACCGGGCCGCCCCGGCATCAGATCCTGAAAATACAACATGCCGATCCCGGCAACAATGCCGATAAACACCGCGTTGAACAGTTGCAACACCATCAACGCCAGTTGGAACTTAAACAGCACCAGCCCGGCATAAAACAGCACGCCTGCTGCCACTGCAAACAGCATCATATTGCGTTTGCCAAAGCGTTTGACGTAATACCCCGCCAGCAGCATAGCCGGGATCTCCAGCCCGGCCGCGGTGCCCATCAGCCAACCTGCCAGCCGTTCTGGCAAGCCCAGATCGGCAGTGATGTACAGTGGCATATCGATGATATACATGGTGTTGCAGGTCCACATCAGCATCGAGGCCACAAACAGCAGGCGCACGTCGGGATCGCGCCAGGCGCTGATTGGCGCGATAGGCGGAGAATCTACGCTGATCTCAACGTTGGCGCGGGGCACCGAAGGCAATATCAGCCACACCAGCAGCACGCTGACGACAAAAATCCCCGCCGCAATTATAAACATCACGGTAAAGCCGTAGTTCAGTGCCAACATAAACGACAGCGGCGGGCCGATCACCCAGGCCAGTGAAAGCTGAGCACGCATCACCGAACTGAACATCACTACTTCACGTGCCGAGCTGTCCGCATACTCACGCGCCAGGGCAAAAATCTGCGGCATGGCGGTATTGGCTATCGCGGCCAGCAATACACCAGCAGTGATCAAGGTCAGATAATCACGGTTGAACGCAAACAACAGGCTATTACCCACCGCCATGGCACAGCACACCAGGATCAGCTTGCGCCGATCGCCACGGGTATCCGAACGCTTGGCCAACAGGAAGCTGACGGCAATCCCGGCGATGGCATTCACGGTATAGAACATACCCACCCATAACGGGCGCACCTTTACCTCGGTGGTCAAAAACAGGCTCAGCGTGGGGGCTTGCAGCGCTCCGGCAATGCCGGTCAGGAAGGCTATCAACAAGAAGGCGGCAAAAACGGGATTAAAACGGCGCGGCAACCAGCGTCTGAAACTCATGGCGATATCCCTATCCAGAAATAAAGAAGGCTATGCTACAGAAGGAAAATTGCCGAAGGAAGTAAAGACGGCAGATAAAAATGCCAGTGGGTTGCCCCACTGGCTGGTGAAAAGCACCATTACTCAGAAACACTTTGCGGCGAACGTCAGATACGCTCACGGTATTGCTTGTCGCTCAGCGTGGCGATGTCCCACTGGGTCAAATGGGCCAGCATCTCCAACCGCGCCTGTTCAGGTACCACCTGCAGCCAATCGGCCTGCTGGCGGCGGATCGCGGTGAAATAACGCTGATAAAACTGTTTGGCTAACAGAACTGTCATTGGCTATCCCCCCGCTGTTTCAACTGTAATCATTATCGGCGTAATATAGGGAAAGATAAATTGACGACTTGATGCCAGAGAGTTCCTCTTTTATGTCCACCTCACGCCTGCAACAACAGTTCATTCGCCTGTGGCAACGCTGCCATGGCCAAACTACCGAAACCACGCTGCAAGAGTTGGCAGAAGTGCTCAGTTGCTCCCGCCGCCATGTTCGCTCGCTACTGGGAGCCATGCAGCACGAGGGCTGGCTGACCTGGCAGGCCGAATCCGGCCGGGGTAAACGTTCGCAGCTCAGCTTCCACTACACCGGGTTGGCATTGCAACAACAGCGTGCCGAAGAATTGCTGGAACAGGATCGCATCGATCAGTTAGTCCAGTTGGTGGGCGATAAAGACGTGGTACGCCAAATGCTGCTTTCCCAGCTGGGGCGCAGCTTCCGCCAGGGGAAACATATCCTGCGCGTGCTCTACTATCGTCAGCTTTACAACCTGTTGCCCGGCTCGGCACTACGCCGTTCAGAAACTCACCTGGCAAGACAGATTTTCAACGGCCTGACGAGGGTAAACGAGGAAAACGGGGAACTGGAACCCGATCTTTCGCATCATTGGCAAACAATCACCCCTTTGCACTGGCGCTTTTATCTACGTCCGGCGATCCATTTTCACCATGGCCGTGAGCTGGAAATGGAAGATGTGATCCAGTCGCTCAACCGCCTGATCCCACAACCGCTATTTTCACATATCGACAGGATCGACTCGCCCACGCCCTATGTCATCGATGTGCATCTGCACACGCCGGACTACTGGCTGCCCTGGCTGCTAAGCAGCGTACATGCCATGATCCTGCCGCGCGAATGGCAGAGCCTGCCGGATTTTGCCCGCCATCCGATCGGCACCGGCCCCTATCGCGTGATACACAACAATCAGAGCCAGATGAAAATCCATGCCTTTGACGACTACTTTGGCTATCGCGCCCTGATCGATGAGGTCAACATTTGGGTATTACCGGAAATCACCGAAGAGCTGGCCCACTCCGGCGTCCAACTGCAGGGAGATGATACCGGTAGGAACGAGCTGGAAAGCCGTCTCGAAGAAGGCTGTTATTTTCTGCTGTTCGACCAGCGTTCGGCACTGGCGGCCGACCCGGAGATCCGCAGTTGGCTAAGCGAACTGATCAATCCGATCGCGCTGCTGAGCCATGCCGGGCCGCTCTACCAGCGTTACTGGGCTCCGGCCTATGGCATTCTCCCGCGCTGGTTACATAACCGTGTGTTGGGGCAGCAACCCAAGCCTGCGGGCTTAACTGAATTGACCCTGACCTTCTACAGCGAACATTCCGAGTTCCACGCAATCAAGCAGGCTATCGCCTCTCTGCTGGCTGAGCAGGGCATCAAACTCAATGTACAGGTCGTGGATTATGAAGCCTGGCATAAGGGCAAAGCGCTAAGCGATCTGTGGTTAGGCAGCGCCAACTTCACCCTGCCGCTGGAGTTTTCGCTATTTGCCACGCTGTATGAACTGCCGTTGATCCAACACTGTTTGACGGAGGATATCGCGCAGGATGCCGCTCAGTGGCGAGAAAATCGCCTGTCCATGGCCGAATTTTGCCAGCGCCTGGTCAGCAACCATCAGTTGCATCCGTTATTCCACCACTGGCTGCAACTGCATGGTCAACGCAGTATGCGTGGGGTACGAATGAATACCCTCGGCTGGTTCGATTTTAAATCTGCCTGGTTTGCGCCGCCGGAAGCATAATCGCCTTTCACCCACGCCGCTAAGCCTCTACAATAGCGCCGACTCAACGGGGTGCGGATAACCCGCCAATTTTTGGCCAACGGTTTTCCGCTGAGAGCACACCCGTCGAACCTGATCCGGTCAATACCGGCGGAGGGATTTGAGCATGGCGCGTTAACCTTCGTTAACCCAGTCCTCAGATACCTTTGCCCCTTTACTATTAGGAGTGCAAAGTGGTCAAAAAATACCTGCCCTGTTTATTACTGCTAGCGGCGATGCCCGTCCTGGCCAAGCCAACGCTGACGGTCTACACCTACGACTCTTTCGCTGCCGACTGGGGCCCTGGCCCGGCGGTAAAAAAAGCCTTTGAGGCCGAATGTGACTGCGAATTGAAATTCGTGGCGCTGGAAGACGGCGTGTCGTTACTCAATCGCCTGAGAATGGAAGGCAAAAACAGCGCCGCCGACGTGGTTTTGGGGCTGGACAACAACCTGCTGCAAGCCGCGCAGCAAACGGATCTGTTCTCCGCCAGCCAAGTCGATACTAGCAAGCTCACGGTTCCCGGTGGCTGGCACAACCAGACCTTCGTTCCCTACGACTATGGCTACTTTGCTTTCGTCTACAACAAAGACAAGCTGAAGAACCCGCCGACCAGCCTGAAAGAGTTGGTGAGCAGCGATCGCCCCCTGAAGATCATCTATCAGGATCCGCGCACCAGCACACCTGGCCTTGGCCTCCTGCTCTGGATGCAGAAAGTGTATGGAGACGAGGCGCCGCTTGCCTGGCAACAGTTGGCGAAGAAAACCGTCACCGTTACCAAAGGCTGGAGTGAAGCCTACGGCCTGTTCCTGAAAGGGGAAGGCGACATGGTACTGAGCTACACCACCTCCCCTGCCTACCATCTGATCGAAGAGAAAAAAGACCTCTATGCGGCGGCCAACTTCAGTGAAGGCCACTACCTGCAAATCGAAGTCGCTGGCAAGCTAAAGGCCAGCAAACAGCCAGAACTGGCCGAGCGCTTCATGCAGTTTATGGTCTCCCCGGCCTTCCAGAACACCATTCCCACAGGCAACTGGATGTACCCGGTGATCAAGACGGAACTGCCCGCCGGTTTCGAACAGATGAGCGTGCCGCAAGCGGCATTGCAATTCAGTGCCGAGGAAGTGGCACAACAGCGTGGTAACTGGATCCGAGCATGGCAAACTGCCGTCAGCCACTGATCCCCCGCTGGTTATGGCCGGGGCTGATGGCCGCAGGTCTGATCCTGCTGATCGCGTTGGCGGCCATGGGCTCGCTGTGGCGTCATGCGCCCGAAAGTGATTGGCGCAGCCTGTGGCAAGACAGCTACCTGTGGCATGTAGTGCGCTTTACCTTTTGGCAGGCGCTACTCTCTGCCGTGATCTCGGTGGTGCCTGCCATCTGGCTGGCCCGAGCGTTATACCGGCGGCGCTTCCCTGGCCGTAACCTGCTGCTGCGGCTGTGCGCCATGACGCTGGTGCTGCCGGTGCTGGTGGCTGTATTTGGCATGCTGAGCGTCTACGGCAGGCAAGGCTGGCTGGCAACGCTCTGTGGTTGGCTGGGCGTGAACTACAGTTTTTCGCCTTATGGCCTGCAAGGCATCCTGCTGGCGCATCTGTTCTTTAATATGCCGCTGGCCACCCGCCTTCTGCTACAGGCGCTGGAGAACATCCCCACCGAGCAGCGCCAACTGGCCGCACAGCTGGGGATGAACGGCTGGCAGCAGTTCCGCTTTGTGGAATGGCCTGCGTTACGCCGCCAGATCCTCCCCAGCGGCGCACTGGTGTTTATGCTGTGTTTTGCCAGCTTTGCAACCGTGCTTTCGTTGGGCGGCGGGCCACAGGCCACCACCATAGAGCTGGCGATCTATCAGGCCTTGAGTTACGACTACGATCTCAGCCGCGCGGCGCTGCTGGCGCTGATCCAACTGGCTTGCTGCCTGGGGCTGGTGGTGCTCAGCCAGCGTTTGAGCCAGGCTCTGCCGGTTGGCCATACCCACGCCCAGCGCTGGCGCGATCCGCAGGACAGTCTGGGGCGGCGCATTAGCGATACGCTATTAATTGTCGCTGCGCTACTGTTACTGCTACCTCCGTTGCTGGCGGTGATCATCGATGGTGCCAACCAGACGCTGGTCACCGTGCTGCAACAGCCCATTCTCTGGCAGGCCCTGTTCACCTCGCTACGTATCGCACTAGGCGCGGGCATTTTGTGCGTGGTATTGACCATGATGCTGCTATGGAGCAGCCGTGAGCTGAAGCTGCGGCAACGGGCCGCCTGGGGACAGACGCTGGAACTGAGTGGCATGGTGATCCTCGCAATGCCGGGCATTGTGCTGGCTACCGGTTTCTTCCTGTTGCTGAGCGATACCACTGGGCTACCGCAATCGCCTTATGCGCTGGTGATCCTCACCAATGCATTGATGGCGGTGCCCTACGCGCTGAAAGTGCTGGAAAACCCGATGCGCGATCTGGCCGAGCGTTATAATCCACTATGCTTGTCTCTGGATATCCACGGCTGGCAGCGGCTGCGCTGGATCGAGCTGAAAGCGTTGCAACGCCCGCTGGCGCAGGCTTTGGCCTTTGCCTGTGTGCTGTCGATTGGCGATTTCGGCGTGGTAGCGCTGTTCGGCAACGAGCAGTTCCGTACCCTGCCTTTTTATCTCTATCAGCAGATTGGCGCATATCGCAGCAACGACGGGGCCGTGACCGCTCTGCTGCTACTGCTGCTCTGTTTCCTGCTGTTTACCCTGATTGAACGTTTACCGGGCCGCCATGCTGACGCTTGAAAAACTGACCTATCTGTACGAACACCTGCCGATGCGTTTTGACCTGCGCATTCAGCCGGGAGAACACGTTGCGGTGCTGGGCCCTAGTGGCGCAGGCAAAAGTACCTTGCTCAGCCTGATCGCCGGTTTTCTGCCGGCGGCCAGCGGCAAACTGTGGCTCAACGGAAGCGATCATACCGCTTCGCCCCCCGCCAAACGCCCGGTGTCAATGCTGTTCCAGGAAAACAACCTGTTTGCCCACCTGACTGTCAGGCAAAACATTGGCCTAGGGCTGGATCCTGGCCTGCGCCTAACCGCCGCACAGCAGGAACAACTGGCACAGATTGCCCAACAGGTCGGATTGGAGGGGCATCTGCAGCGCCTGCCGTCACAGCTTTCCGGCGGGCAGCGGCAGCGGGCAGCCTTGGCGCGTTGCCTGATCCGCCAGCAGCCGATCCTGCTGCTCGACGAGCCTTTCTCTGCACTCGATCCGGCACTGCGCAGTGAGATGCTGCAACTGCTGCAAAACGTCTGCGACCAGCGCCAACTCACGTTGCTGATGGTTTCACACAATCTTGAGGATGCCGCCCGCATCGCGCCGCGTACGTTGCTGGTCGTGGATGGGCGGATTTATTACGACGGCCCAACGCAGGCATTGGTAAGCGGCAGCGCACCGGAAGCCAAGGTGCTGGGTATTCCGGTTAAACCGTGATCTACCACGCGTTTTTTATGCTGAACCAATAAACCTGTTGTGCGAATTTTGCACCTGTGGTTTTATAAAATTCTGTTTTTTACTACTGATGATAAGGCTCCCTGTGATCGCATCCTCGCTGACCTCGACCCTACTAACAACCGCGCTACCAGCCGCGGTGGTCGTCGTGCGTGTGGTGGTGGTCGTCGGCAACGCGCCGTAGGGTCCGAATCAACGCATCGATTCCCAAACCCCGCCGGCGCAAACCGGGCGGGGTTTCTTGTTTTAGTCCCCCTGCCCAGAAAAGCTAACCGGCCCAGAGAAAAGGATAGGCACATGGCAACTTCGGGCACGCCACACCAAGGCCAACGTATTACCGGCGCACAGCTGATCGTGCATCTGCTGGAGCGTCAGGGTATCACCACTATTGCAGGCATTCCCGGTGGCGCAGCGCTGCCGCTGTACGATGCTCTGAGCCAAAGCACCGTCATCCAGCACGTGCTGGCCCGCCACGAGCAAGGGGCCGGTTTTATGGCGCAGGGCATGGCACGTACCAACGGCAAGGCGGCGGTCTGTATCGCTTCCAGCGGCCCAGGAGCCACCAATCTGGTGACCGCCATTGCCGACGCCAAGCTCGATTCGATCCCGCTGGTGTGCATTACCGGCCAGGTATCTTCCTCGATGATCGGCACCGATGCCTTCCAGGAAGTGGATACCTACGGCATTTCCATTCCCATCACCAAATACAACCACCTGGTCCGTGATATCAGCGATCTGCCGCAGGTGATCTGCGACGCATTCCGCATTGCCGAATCCGGCCGTCCAGGCCCGGTGTGGATCGACATCCCGAAAGACGTGCAAACCGCCGAAATTGAGTGGGATTTGTTACCGCCAATGGCCGTTCCAGACGCCCCACCGGCCTTTGATAGCAAGCAGGTCGAACAGGCTGCTGCAATGATCAACCAGGCCAAGCGCCCTATTCTGTATCTGGGCGGTGGCATCATCTGCGCAGAAGCCCATAAACCGGCGCTGGAAATGGCCGAGCGCTCCAACCTGCCAACCACCATGACGCTGATGGCATTGGGCGCAATGCCGGTAGAACACCCGCTGTCATTAGGCATGTTGGGGATGCATGCCGCGCGCAGCACCAACTTTATCCTGCAAGAAGCCGACCTGCTGATCGTGCTGGGCGCCCGCTTCGACGACCGGGCAATCGGTAAAACCGAGCAATTCTGCCCGAACGCCAAAATTATCCACGTGGACATCGACCGTGCCGAACTGGGCAAGGTTAAACAGGCCAATATTGCCATCCATGCCGATGTCGGCCAGGTGCTGCAACAGCTGTTACCGATGATCGAAGCACAGCCGCGTACCGAATGGATGAACACCGTTAACGATCTGAAGCGTGAATTCCCGATCAACATGCCAAATGTGGCAGATCCATTGAGCCATTACGGGCTGGTTAAAGCCGCAGCACGCTGCGTGGACGAAAGTGCCATTATCACCACCGATGTAGGCCAGCATCAGATGTGGGTAGCCCAGGCGTATCCACTGAGCCGCCCGCGCCAGTGGCTGACCTCCGGCGGTTTGGGCACCATGGGCTTTGGTTTACCTGCTGCGATTGGTGCAGCCCTGGCAGAGCCTCAGCGCAAGGTGCTGTGTTTTTCCGGTGACGGCAGCCTGATGATGAATATTCAAGAAATGGCGACCGCCGTTGAACACAATCTGGACGTGAAAATCATCCTGATGAACAACCAGGCCTTGGGATTGGTACACCAGCAGCAGACGCTGTTCTATCAACAGCATATCTTTGCCGCCACCTATCCAAAGCGTACCGATTTCCTGAAGATTGCCGCCGGGTTTGGCCTGGACACCTGCGATTTGAATGCCGAGGCAGATCCACAGGCCGCGTTGCTGGCGGCGATCCAACGCCCTGGCCCTTGCCTGATCCACGCGCTGATCGATATCAACGAAAAAGTTTACCCAATGGTGCCACCGGGTGCCGCCAACATCGAAATGATTGGAGAATAAGCCATGCAATCACTACAAAAGAATCCACAGGTGATCCTGGAGTTGGCGGTACGGAACCATCCGGGCGTAATGACCCACGTTTGTGGCCTGTTTGCCCGCCGTGCCTTTAACGTGGAAGGTATTTTATGTATGCCGCTGAAAGATGGAACCCAGAGCCGCATTTGGCTATTGGTGGCCGACGATCAGCGCCTGGTGCAGATGATCAGCCAGGTTGAAAAGCTGGAGGATGTGTTACAGGTGAAACGCCATAGCGAAGATATGCGGGTGTTTGAGCAGTTGGAGGCGTTCTTCCAGTAAGCTTTCGCGGCTGAATGTTAAAGGCCGGGAGTGGTTAGCCCCCGGCCTTAGCTACGTTTCCATTATCAGTTCAGTAACTGAAGCACGTAACGGATCAGTTCCAGCAACGCGATCAGCGCCCCAAGAACGATGATTGCCTTATCGATATCAATCATCCGGTTACTCCATAACATGGAGTGAGTCACCGCCGCTTACCCTTACATTGCCTGTCACAGCGCAGCACTCAGTTGTTAGATGAATGCGGCTTCACTCCGGCCAGAGCATCGGATAACGGCACCACCCGTACACCCGACCAGGGCTTGAATATGTACATGCGCACACCGAAGTAAAGACAGCAACAGAGCTAACCCGCTGATTATATCTTAATCAGTCCAAGGCACGACATACTAGATATCCGATTTCTGAGCTTTTGACATTAGAGAGTATCAAAGATAAAATTGATCCTGTTAGATGAATGCGGCTTCAACCGGTCAGAGTTACCCACTCGACACCGGGAAATAAAAAAACCGACCTCACCAGTCGGTTTTTTTATGCCCAAATTTTAGCGTCAGCCCGCCAGCACTTTCCACAGCAGATGTCGATATACCGGCATCAACGCCTGCTGATGCATATAATAGAAACACACCAGCGCCCCTACCCAGCTAGCAATACAGGCCAACCGCAGCCGCTTCGGCGTTAGCCAGCGTGTCAGCTTATCAGCACTGCGCTTTCCTTCACGCCACCAGCGCCAACTCAGCCAGGCCGCCAGCCAGAACAGCACCACCACGCCAAACAACAGCCATTTGAATAACGCGCTGTTGGCGCTGGCAGGAATATCGATCGCGACCCCCGCTAGAATGCCGGGGAAGAAATAGACCGGCGGCCAGGTCAGGCAACCGATGATATTGGGCATGGCAAATTTGTAGGGAGGCAGATCGAGCATGCCGGCCACCATTGGCACCAGCGGGCGCGTCGGGCCCACAAAGCGGCCAATCAAAATGGTAACGACACTGTGCTGATGCAGCGCATGCTCGGTTTTATCCAGCATCGCCTTGTTCTTTTTCAGAAACGACCAGCGGTGCAGCGGTCCTTTGAAAGCCCGGCCGATAAAGTAGGAAATCCAATCCCCCAATAGGCAACCGACAATGCCAGCTCCCCAGGCCATATAAAAGTCCACCTGTCCGCTGCCGATCAGTGCGCCAATGCTGGCCATCATCACCGTGCCCGGCAATAACAAACCGACCAACGCCAGCGACTCCAGGAACGCCACCAACATGACCACCACCAGGGTGAAAGCCAATGACTGGGTGATCAACTGCTGTAAATAGGCTTCCATTAAACCTCTGTTGGTAAGCTAAACGTATGGGCGAAGGATTGTCCGGCTCGGGCCAGGGGGAGTCAATCGTTGAATTGTATGTAGATTTAGCCAATCCGGCCAGTAATAGACAATGACTGTATAAAAACCCATACTATAAACATCTATAGATCACCGATGCTCAGAAACTAGTGACATCTCTACAGCAGGGTTTCTTACTCACCCGCCATTGGCGTGATACGCCCGCCGGTACCGAAGTTGAGTTCTGGCTGGCAACCGATAGCGGGCCACAACGGCTACGGCTGGCCCCACAGACCTCCGTGGCATTCATTCCCGCCGAACAGCGTCAGCGGGCCGAGTTGCTGCTGCGTGAAGAGCGGCATGTCGAGCTGAAACCCTTGCCACTGCAGGATTTCCATTCCCGTCCGGTGATGGGCCTTTATTGCCGCCAGCATCGTCAGTTGATCAAGCTGGAAAAACTGCTCAAAGAGGGTGGCGTCAACGTGTTTGAGGCCGATATCCGCCCGCCGGAACGCTATCTGATGGAGCGCTTTATCACCGCCCCGGTGTGGTTCAACGGCCAACCCGACGGTAACGGCCTGTGGCTCAACGCCCAGATGAAGCCCGCCCCAGACTATCGCCCCTCTTTAAAGCTGGTATCACTGGATATCGAAACGACCGCCCATGGCGAGCTTTACTCCATCGCGCTGGAAGGCTGTGGCCAACGCCAAGTGTATATGCTCGGCCCGGCCAACGGCGGCACTGAGGCGCTGGATTTCGAGCTGGAATACTGCAACAGCCGTCCACAAATGCTGGAACGCCTGAACCAATGGCTGGAGCAGCACGATCCCGACGCCATTATCGGCTGGAACCTGGTGCAGTTCGATCTGCGGGTGCTGCAGAAGCACGCCGAACGTTATCAGATCCCCCTGCGCTTTGGCCGTGGTGGTAACCTGTTGGAATGGCGCGAGCACGGCTTTAAGCAAAACCACTTCTTCGCCTCGGCCTCCGGGCGATTAATTATCGACGGTATCGAGGCGCTGAAATCGGCCACCTGGAACTTCCCGTCCTTCAGCCTGGAATATGTGGCGCAAACGCTGCTTGGGGAAGGGAAATCGATCGACAACCCTTACCAGCGGATGGCGGAAATAGACCGCCGGTTTGCCGAAGATAAACCCGCTCTGGCCCGCTATAACCTAAAAGACTGCGAGTTGGTGACGCGTATTTTCGCCAAAACCGAGCTGTTGACCTTCCTCCTCGAACGCGCCACCGTGACCGGCTTGGCGGCCGATCGCAGCGGCGGTTCGGTAGCAGCCTTCAACCATCTTTATATCCCACGCATGCATCGTCAGGGCTATGTGGCCCCTAACCTTGGGGAGTTGCCGGAAGAGCACAGCCCCGGCGGCTTTGTGATGGATTCACAGCCCGGCCTGTATGATTCGGTGCTGGTACTGGATTACAAAAGCCTGTATCCGTCGATCATCCGCACCTTCCTGATCGATCCCGTCGGGCTGGTAGAAGGCATGCAGCACCCGGATGATGAAAACTCGGTGCCGGGTTTTCGCCAGGCTCGCTTCTCCCGCACCAAACACTGTCTTCCCGAGATTGTTCGCCAGATCTGGCAGGGGCGCGAAGCGGCCAAGCGCCACAACAATAAACCGCTGTCGCAGGCGCTCAAGATCATCATGAATGCCTTCTACGGCGTGCTGGGATCGAGCGGCTGTCGCTTCTTCGATCCCCGGCTGGCCTCGTCGATCACCCTGCGCGGCCACGAGATCATGCGCCAGACGCGGGAGTTGATCGAAGCTAAAGGTTACCAGGTGATCTACGGCGATACGGACTCGACCTTTGTCTGGCTAAAAAAGGCCCACAGTGAACAGCAGGCCGCCGAGATTGGCCGCGAACTGCTCGATCACGTCAATCAATGGTGGCAGCAGCATCTGCAACAGCAATATGGGCTGGAAAATGCGCTGGAACTGGAGTTTGAAACCCACTATTCCCGCTTTTTAATGCCCACCATCCGCGGTGCCGAGCAGGGCAGCAAAAAACGCTACGCCGGGTTGATCAGCAAACCGGACGGTAGTGAAGAGATGGTGTATAAAGGGTTGGAAACGGTACGCACCGACTGGACCCCGCTGGCGCAGCAGTTTCAGCAACAGCTCTATCAACGCATCTTCAAGCGCCAGCCCTATCAGGACTTTGTGCGCGATTACGTGGCCAAAACGCTGAACGGCGAATTTGACGACCGGCTGGTATACCGCAAACGCCTGCGGCGCAAACTGGACGACTATCAACGCAATGTCCCACCCCACGCCCGTGCAGCCAGGCTGGCCGATGACTATAATCGTCAACAGGGGCGGCCTCTGCAATATCAGAACGGTGGCTGGATCAGCTATGTAATGACGCTAGCCGGGCCAGAACCTCTGGAAACCCGGCAATCTGCGATCGATTACGATCATTATCTCGAACGTCAGTTGCAACCGGTGGCAGACGCTATACTTCCCTTCCTGTACGACGATTTTTCGGCGTTGGTCACCAGGCAGATAGGCCTGTTCTGAGCGGTCAAAACAGAGGGTAATGCCACCCCATGGGGAAACCCTTTCTTTTCACTGGTGTTAGTCGGCATTTGGGAAGAAAAAATCATCGGGTTTTACAGGTGACGAATGCGCCGCCTTCCATTACCATAGCGCCCTTCCCAAATTCTGAACCACTATTCACAACATCGTTGTCGCCATGCCGTCACCAGACGTCTGGCGTAACAGGCTATTACCCGCTAAATGAAAATAAAGCTCGCCAACCGGTTACAACGCGGTAGCAGGCAAGATGCCGGGAATAGCCAGCAGTTGAAACAGGTTACCCAGGGCTTATCTGCCGGGTAGCAAGACTTACTTAATAAGAATCGAGCCGACAAACTATGCCTTTTACACTTGGTCAACGCTGGATCAGCGATACGGAAAGCGAATTGGGACTGGGAACCGTGGTAGCACTTGACGTGCGCATGGTCACCCTGCTTTTCCCCGCAACCGGTGAAAACCGCCTCTATGCCAGAAACGACTCGCCAATCACCCGCGTGATGTTTAACCCGGGCGACACCATCAGCAACCACGAAGGCTGGCAGTTGCAGGTGGAGGAAGTCAAAGAGGATAACGGCCTGTTGACCTATATCGGCACGCGTCTGGACACCCAGGAAAGCGGCGTCGCTATGCGTGAAGTGCTGCTGGACAGCAAGCTGACCTTCAGTAAACCACAAGACCGCCTGTTTGCCGGTCAGATTGACCGCATGGATCGCTTTGCGCTGCGTTTTCGCGCCCGCAAATACCAGAGCGAGCAGTATCGCCTGCCGTTCGCTGGCCTGCGTGGTATGCGCGCCAGCCTGATCCCGCACCAATTGCATATCGCCTACGAGGTCGGCCAGCGCCATGCACCGCGCGTTCTATTGGCCGATGAAGTGGGCCTGGGTAAAACCATCGAAGCCGGGATGATTATTCATCAGCAACTGCTGGCTGGCCGCGCCGAACGTGTGCTGATCGTGGTACCGGAAACCCTGCAACATCAGTGGCTGGTTGAAATGATGCGTCGCTTCAACCTCTATTTCTCACTGTTTGACGATAGCCGTTACTCCGAAGCGATGCTAGACAGCAGCAACCCGTTCGAAACCGAACAGTTGGTGATCTGCTCGCTGGATTTCGTGCGTCGCAACAAACAGCGCCTTGAGCAGTTGGCCGATGCCCACTGGGATCTGCTGGTGGTAGACGAAGCTCATCATCTGGCCTGGAGCGAAGACGCGCCGAGCCGTGAATATCAGGTGATTGAACAGTTGGCGGAGCACATCCCGGGCGTACTGCTGCTGACGGCCACCCCGGAGCAGCTTGGCCAGCAAAGCCACTTTGCCCGCTTGCGCCTGCTGGATCCCAGCCGTTTCCATGACTACCAAGAGTTTGTCACCGATCAACAGAAATACCGTCCGGTAGCCGATGCGGTGACGCTGCTGCTGAGCGGCGAGCGCCTGGCGGATGACAAGCTGAACCTGCTGGGTGAGCTGATCGACGAGCAGGACATTGAGCCCCTGCTGAAAGCGGCCAACAGCGATACCGACAACAGCGAGCAGGCACGCCAGGAACTGGTCACCATGCTGATGGATCGCCACGGCACCAGCCGCGTGCTGTTCCGTAATACCCGTAACGGCGTAAAAGGTTTCCCACGCCGCCACCTGCACCAGATCAAACTGCCGTTGCCAACGCAATATCAGACGGCGATCAAGGTGTCAGGCATCATGAGCGCCAAGAAAACCGTCGAAGCCCGCGCCCGCGACATGCTCTACCCAGAACAGATTTATCAGGAGTTCGAAGGGGAGAATGCGACCTGGTGGAACTTCGATCCGCGCGTTGAGTGGCTGCTGGATTATCTGGTCGCCAACCGTCATGAGAAAGTGCTGGTGATTTGCGCCCAGGCCGCGACCGCTCTGCAACTGGAGCAGGTGCTGCGTGAGCGCGAAGCGATCCGAGCCGCCGTGTTCCACGAAGGGCTGAGCATTATCGAACGCGATCGCGCCGCCGCCTACTTCGCTTCACAGGAAGAAGGAGCACAGGTGCTGCTGTGCTCCGAAATCGGTTCGGAAGGGCGTAACTTCCAGTTTGCCAGCCAGATGGTGATGTTCGACCTGCCGTTCAACCCGGATCTGCTGGAACAGCGTATTGGCCGTCTGGATCGTATTGGCCAGATGCACGACATCCAGATCATGGTGCCTTACCTGGAAAACACCGCTCAGGCCGTGCTGGGCCGCTGGTTCCATGAAGGGCTGGATGCCTTCGAGCACACCTGCCCAACCGGCCGGCCGATTTATGACAGCTGCTATGAGCAACTGATTGGCTACCTGGCCGCCCCTACCGAGCAGGAAGGTCTGGATGAGTTTATCCATGCCTGTAACCAGCAGCATAAGCAATTGAAAATGCAGCTGGAACAGGGCCGTGACCGTCTGCTGGAAATGCACTCCAACGGCGGTGACAAAGCGCAGGCGCTGGCAGGAGCCATTGCGGCACAGGACAATGACGTTAACCTGGTGAGCTTTGCTCTCAACCTGTTCGATATCGTCGGCATCAACCAGGAAGACCGCAGCGACAACCTGATCGTCCTGACGCCATCCGACCATATGCTGGTACCGGACTTCCCAGGGCTGCCGCAAGATGGCTGCACCGTGACGTTTGATCGCGAACAGGCACTGTCTCGTGAAGATGCCCAGTTTGTCAGTTGGGAACACCCGATTATCCGCAATGGGCTGGATCTGATCCTCTCCGGCGATACCGGGAGCTGCGCAGTTTCCCTGTTGAAAAACAAGGCACTGCCGGTGGGTACTCTGCTGGTCGAACTGGTGTATGTGGTTGAGGCGCAGGCCCCTAAACACCTGCAATTGACCCGCTTCCTGCCGCCAACGCCGATCCGCATGTTAATGGATCGCAAGGGAACCAACCTGGCAGCACAGGTCGAGTTCGAAAGCTTTAACCGCCAACTGAACGCGGTCAATCGCCACACCTCCAGCAAACTGGTCAATGCGGTGCAGCAAGAAGTGCACGTGATGCTGCAACAGGCAGAAAGCCTGGTGGAAGAACAGGCCCGCGCCCTGATCGAACAGGCCAAGCAAGAGGCCGATGACAAGCTGAGTACCGAGCTGGCACGTCTGGAAGCCCTGAAGGCGGTTAACCCGAATATCCGTGATGACGAAGTCGAAGCGCTGGAGTTCAACCGCAAGCAGGTGCTGATTAATCTCAACGAAGCGGGATGGCGGCTGGATGCTATTCGCCTGGTAGTAGTGACACACCAGTGATCCACACAGCGGGGAGCCAAAGCTCCCCGGTTTGCCCTTCTCAGCGGAGCTAACATGGAACCTTACAATCCCCCGCAAGATCCGATGCACGTGCTGTATCAGGATGAGCACATCATCGTGGTCAACAAACCTAGCGGGCTGCTTTCCGTGCCTGGCCGTGCCCCGGAGAACAAGGACAGCCTGATGACACGCATCCAGGCAGACTTCCCGGCGGCGGAGTCCGTGCATCGCCTGGATATGGCTACCAGCGGGGTGATCGTGGTGGCTTTGAACAAGGCCGCCGAGCGGGAGCTTAAACGCCAGTTCCGCGAGCGCGAGCCGAAAAAATGCTACATCGCCCGCGTATGGGGGCATATGGCACAGGATGAAGGGTTGGTGGATTTACCGCTGATTTGCGACTGGCCGAACCGGCCCTTGCAGAAGGTCTGTTTCGAAACCGGCAAGGCCGCGCAGACCGAATATGTGGTGCTCTCCCGGGACGCGGATGGCAGCACGCGGGTCAAGCTGCTGCCCATCACTGGGCGCTCACACCAATTGCGCGTCCATATGCTGGCATTGGGTCACCCCATTCTCGGCGATGGCTTCTACGCCCCACCAGAGGCCAAGGCGATGGCACCGCGCCTGCAACTGCACGCACAAGAGTTGCGTATCACTCATCCCGCGTTCCAGACCCCGATGCATTTTCGCGTAGAGCCGGATTTCTGAGTTTATAGGGGCGCCGCACGCTACGCCCCCTACGCTTATTTAAAACCCTTCTCGCGTTTGATCAGGTCGTAGGCCGCCTGGATCTCCTGCGCTTTCTGTTTCGCCATTTCCATCATTTCCGGCGGTAACCCCTTGGCGACCAGCTTATCCGGGTGATGCTCGCCCATCAGTTTACGGTAGGCACGCTTGATGGTGGTGGCATCGTCGCTACTGTTAACACCCAGTACCTTGCAAGCATCTTCCAGCGTTGGACCACGTTGCGCCTGCTGGTAGCCACCTTGAGAGTAGCCTCCTTGCTGCCCCTGCCAACTGCCGCCGCCAAACTGACGCCCGCCTTCGATCATACTGAGGAACTGATCGAACTGAGCGCGGGAAATTCCCAACTCTTCGGCGATCACATACAGCACCTGGCGTTCATTCGGATGCAGCGAGCCGTCGGCAAACGCGGCCTGGATCTGAATTTCCAGAAACATCCGAATCAGGTCAAAGCGACCAAAACAGATGCTGCGTAGCTGCTGCAAGGTTTCACGCAGCGGGAACTGGCTGTGCTTGCCTTCGCGGAACGCCTGCTGCGCCGCGGTACGGGCCTCGCCATGCAGTTGCAGGCGGTCCATAAACAGGCTGGCTATCTGGATATCGGCTTCGGTTACCCGCCCTTTCGATTTGGTCAGATGCCCCATAACCTGAAAAGTGGTGCGGAAAAATAACGTCTGCCGCGTTTGCTGATCGGTAAAGAAGCCCCGACTGCGCTTGTTATTACGTGCGGTATCGATCATATGACCAACAATCAACCCCAGCACTACACCCCAGAATCCGCCGCCAGCCCAAACGGCGACAATCACTCCGAGCAGTTTTCCCCAATACTGCATATACTCCCCAACTATCAAACCGTAATAAGCCGTGTATCCCTATCAGTACGTGCAAGGGTTAAGGCGATTTTTTCCAAGAATTCGATTATCATACCTGTCATTTATCTCTGCGCCTAACGACGACGCAATCGAACGGCAGGATTTAACACTAGCGCAACGCTGATGAGTGATATAGTCTCTGACCGTTTGCCGGACATGACGCCTCTGATGACGGAACACCAAAACCGCGTATGAAAAAAAGTTTCCCAACACTGCTGGCCACGTTGATTTGGACGGCAATTTATAGTCAGCACGCGCTGGCAGATCTGGCCGAGCAATGTATGCTCGGCGTGCCTGTTTATGATAAGCCCGTGATCAGCGGCGATCCCAACAGCCTGCCGGTCACCATCATTTCCGATGATTCGCAGGCCAACTACCCGAACAGCGCGCTGTTCAGTGGCAACGTCAACGTCGAACAGGGCAACAGCACCCTGACGGCGAAGCAGGTTGAGCTGAACCAGACGCAAAAAGACGGGCAGCCTGATCCTATCCGTACCGTTACCGCCACCGGTGATGTGAACTACTCGGATAATCAGATCAAACTGAAAGGCCCTAAAGCCTGGTCAAACCTGAACACCAAAGATACCGACGTCTATCAGGGCGACTATCAGATGGTGGGCCGCCAGGGGCGTGGTGACGCCGACAAGATGAAGATGCGCGGTCAAAACCGCTACACCATCCTGGAAAACGGCACCTTCACCTCCTGTTTGCCTGGTGATGACAGCTGGAGCGTAGTGGGCTCCGAAGTGATCCATGACCGCGAAGAAGAAGTGGCCGAGGTGTGGAACGCCCGCTTCAAGATTGGCAAGGTGCCAGTGTTCTACAGCCCCTATTTGCAGCTGCCGGTGGGCAATAAGCGCCGCTCCGGCTTCCTGATCCCCAATGCCAAATATGGCAGTAATAACGGCTTCGAATTCATGTTGCCGTATTACTGGAACATTGCGCCAAACTTTGACGCCACCATCACGCCGCACTACATGACGAATCGTGGCCTGCAGTGGCAGAACGAATTCCGTTATCTGCTGCAACCAGGTCTGGGTACCATGGCCTTCGACTGGCTGCCAAGCGATAGGCAGTACGAAAAAGATCACGGGGATGTCGACAGCAGTAAGCGTTGGCTGTTCTACTGGGCGCATAACGGCGTCATGAATCAGGTGTGGCGTTTCAACATTGACTACACCAAGGTCAGCGACCCTTATTACTTCACCGACCTGGATTCCAAATACGGCTCCACCACCGATGGCTACGCCACGCAGAAATTCAGCGTCGGTTATGCCGATGAGAACTGGGATGCCACGTTGGCTTCCAAGCAGTTCCAGATCTTCAGCGGGGTGGGCAACCAAAACGCCTACCGTGCGCAGCCACAGTTGGATCTCAACTACTATAAATCGGATATCGGCCCGTTTGATTTCCACACCTACGGCCAGGTTGCCAACTTTACCAGCGTCAACCCGAATAACCCAAAAGCCACTCGTTGGCATGTGGAACCGGCGATCAATTTGCCGCTGGCCAACAGTTGGGGTAGCCTGAATACCGAAGCCAAACTGATGGCAACGCATTTCCAGCAGACCATTCCAAACGGTTTTGCCGCCGACTATGCCAGCCGTAACCCGGGTAGCCCGGTTCCCGATCTGGAAGACTCGGTCAACCGCGTTCTGCCGCAGTTCAAGACCGATGGCAAAGTAGTGTTCGATCGCCCAATGGATTGGTCAGAAGGTTATACCCAAACCATCGAGCCACGTATGCAGTATCTGTACGTGCCTTATCGCGATCAAAGCAATATCTATACTTATGACTCAACCCTGCTGCAAACCGACTACTCGGGCCTGTTCCGCGACCGCTCCTACAGTGGCCTGGATCGCGTAGCCTCGCAGAACCGTGTTGCAGCCGGTGTCACTTCGCGTATTTATGATGATGCGCTGGTTGAACGTTTTAACGTTTCCGTAGGTCAAATCTACTACCTGAGCCGCTCGCGGACCGGGGATCAAAGTAGCAACTTTGATAATAGCGATGATACCGGCAGCGTCGTCTGGGCTGGTGACACCTATTGGAAGATTGACGATCGCTGGGGCCTGCGTGGTGGTGTGCAATACGACACCCGTCTTGACAGCGTCGCGTTAGGTGACGCGGTAGTGGAATATCGTCAGGATCAGAATCGCATGGTGCAGTTGAACTACCGTTATGCCAGCCCGGAGTATATTTCGGCAACCTTGCCGGATATCAGCAACCCAGGCTATCAGGACGGTATTTCACAGGTTGGTCTGGTGGCCAGTTGGCCAATTGCCGATCGGTGGGCAGTCGTCGGGGCGTATTACTACGATACTCGTGCGAAACAAACCGCCAACCAGTTGGTCGGCCTGCGTTATAACACCTGCTGCTGGGCGGTCAACGTGGGTTATGAGCGCAAGATCACCGATTGGGACTACGGTAATCAGGTCAGCAAGTACGATAACAAAGTTTCATTCAACGTCGAACTGCGTGGCTTGAGTAGCGATCACAGCCTTGGCACCAATGAAATGCTGCGCTCGGGTATTCTGCCTTACCAACGCGCATTCTGATATTGATAAACGAATTGAAAAAAAACAACTTTCACCCGCATTTGCGGAAACAGATAACGGGAAATGTATGAAGAACTGGAGAACGCTTCTTCTCGGATTGGTGGTTTGTGCCAATACCGCGTTCGCAGCACCGCAACAAATGGATAAAGTCGCCGCCGTCGTCGATAACGGCGTAGTACTCGAGAGCGACGTAAACGGCCTGATGCAATCGGTGAAACTCAACGCACAGCAGGCTGGCCAGCAATTGCCAGACGACAATACGTTGCGTCACCAGATCCTTGAACGTCTGATTATGGATAACATCCTGCTGCAGATGGCGCAAAAAATGGGGATCACCGTCAGCGATGCCGATCTGGACAAGGCGATCGGCAATATCGCCGCCCAGAACAAGATGAGCCTGGATCAACTGCGTAGCCGCCTGGCGTATGAAGGTCTGAACTACAACACTTACCGTGCGCAGATCCGCAAGGAAATGCTGACCTCGGAAGTGCGTAACAACGAAGTGCGTCGCCGTGTCACCATCCTGCCGCAGGAAGTTGACGCGTTAGCCAAACAGGTCGGCGCACAGAACGGCGGTGAAACCGACATCAACATCAGCCACATCCTGATCCCGCTGCCAGAAAACCCATCGCAGAAGCAGGTTGATGAAGCCGAAGCGCTGGCGAAACGCCTGGCCGGTGAAGCGACCAGCGGTGCCGACTTCGGCAAACTGGCGATCACTTACTCTGCCGACTCACAAGCGCTGAAAGGCGGCCAGATGGGTTGGGGTAAACTGCAGGAAATGCCAACGCTGTTCGCAGAACGTCTGTCCAGCGCCAAAAAAGGCGATGTGGTTGGTCCGATCCGTTCCGGTGTCGGCTTCCATATCCTGAAGGTTAACGATATCCGTGGCGGTACCCAGTCGATTTCCGTGACCGAAGTGCATGCCCGTCATATCCTGCTGAAACCGTCAGTGGTGATGACCGACGATCAGGCACGCGCCAAGCTGCAAGAAGTGGCTGCGGCCATCAAGAGCGGCAAAGCGAAGTTTGAAGACGAGGCTAAACAGCTGTCACAAGACCCAGGCTCTGCCCTGCAGGGCGGCGATCTGGGTTGGGCTTCGCCAGACATGTACGATCCTGCCTTCCGCGATGCGCTGCTCAAGCTGCAAAAAGGCCAGGTCAGCGAGCCGGTACACTCTTCCTTTGGTTGGCATCTGATCCAGTTACTGGATACTCGCCAGGTGGATAAAACCGATGCGGCGCAGAAAGATCGTGCCTACCGCATGCTGTTTAACCGCAAGTTTGCCGAAGAAGCGCAAACCTGGATGCAGGAACAGCGTGCCGCTGCTTACGTGAAGATCCTCGATGGAAGCAATGCACCGCAATAACCGTATCGTCATCACCCCCGGCGAGCCTGCCGGGGTTGGGCCGGATTTGGTCACCGTACTGGCGCAACAGGATTGGCCTGTTGAACTGGTGGTGTGCGCCGATCCGGCCTTGTTGCTTGAGCGCGCCCGCCAGTTGGCGTTACCGCTCACGCTGCGCGACTACCAGCCAGGCCAACCTGCACAGCCACAGCGTGCCGGGACCTTAACGGTATTGCCCGTTACAGCCCCTGCGGCCGTGGTCGCTGGTGAACTTAACGTCGCCAACAGCGCCTATGTGGTAGAGACTCTGGCTCGTGCCTGTGACGGTTGCCTGAACGGTGAGTTTGCCGCGCTGGTTACTGGCCCGGTCAACAAAAGCATCATCAACGACGCTGGCGTCGCCTTTACCGGCCACACCGAGTTCTTTGCCGATCGCAGCCATTGTGAACGCGTGGTGATGATGCTGGCTACCGAGGAGCTACGCGTCGCTCTGGCAACGACCCATCTGCCGTTACTGGCAGTCCCGGGTGCCATCACCCAACAGAGCCTGTTCGAAGTGATCACCATTCTCGATAGGGATCTGAAAAACCAGTTTGGCATTCCGCACCCGCTGATTTACGTCTGTGGGCTAAACCCACACGCGGGGGAAGGCGGCCATATGGGGCGTGAAGAGTTGGATGTGATTATTCCGGCTTTGGAGGTGCTGCGTAGCCGCGGCATCCAGCTGATTGGCCCGCTCCCGGCGGATACCCTGTTCCAGCCCAAATATCTGCAACATGCAGATGCGGTGCTGGCGATGTATCACGATCAGGGCTTGCCTGTACTAAAATACCAGGGGTTTGGTCGGGCGGTGAATATCACCCTCGGTTTGCCTTTTATCCGTACCTCGGTCGACCATGGTACCGCGTTGGAACTGGCTGGCAGCGGCACTGCCGATGCAGGCAGCTTCAAAACGGCCTTGGCTCTCGCCATTAAAATGATAATTAACAGCAATGAATAATAGAGTCCACCAAGGGCACTTTGCCCGCAAACGTTTTGGACAGAACTTTTTAACCGATCAGTTTGTCATCGATAGCATTGTCTCAGCCATTCACCCACAGCCGGGCGAAGCGGTGGTTGAAATCGGCCCAGGCCTGGGAGCCTTGACCGAACCGGTTGGCGCGCGGATGGATCGCATGACGGTGATTGAACTTGACCGCGATCTGGCAGCCCGCCTGGCCAATCACCCACAGCTGAAAGACAAGCTGACCATTCATCAGCAAGATGCCATGACGGTGAACTTCGCCGAGCTGGCAGCCGTGGAAGGCCAATCGTTGCGTGTGTTCGGCAACCTGCCGTATAACATCTCGACGCCGCTGATGTTCCACCTTTTCAGCTATACTTCAGCTATCCGCGACATGCACTTTATGCTGCAAAAAGAGGTGGTCAACCGTCTGGTTGCCGGCCCGAACAGCAAGGCATACGGGCGCTTGACCGTGATGGCACAGTATTACTGCAACGTTATTCCCGTGTTGGAAGTGCCGCCGACTGCGTTCGCGCCGCCGCCTAAAGTCGATTCTGCCGTGGTTCGTCTGGTACCGCATCTGGTGATGCCAAATATTGTCGGCGATGTGCGTATGCTCAGCCGCGTGACCACCCAGGCGTTTAACCAACGCAGAAAAACCATCCGCAACAGCCTGGGCGATCTTTTCACCCCGGAACAGTTGACGGAACTCGGCGTCGATCCGACGCTCAGAGCAGAGAATATTTCTGTAGCGCAGTACTGTAAGCTGGCAAACTGGCTTTCACAACAGCAGGCGCAGCAGCAATAAAGGAGCAGTTGTCATGATTGATTCGCCCCGTGTATGTGTGCAGGTACAGAGTGTGTATGTGGAATCACAATCGATACCTGAGGAAGAACGTTACGTCTTCGCGTATACCGTTACCATCCGTAATCTGGGGCGCTTTGACGTGCAACTGCTGGGCCGTTACTGGCTGATAACCAACAGTAACGGTCGGCAAACTGAAGTTCAGGGCGAGGGAGTGATCGGTGAACAGCCTATTATCCAGCCCGGCAGCGAGTTCCAATATACCAGCGGTGCGATACTCGAAACGCCGCTGGGCACCATGGAAGGCCACTATGAAATGGTTGATCAACAGGGTCAGCCATTCCGTACCGCTATTCCGGTGTTCCGTTTAGCCATCCCTACGCTGATCCACTAATATGTCGACATATCTTATCGGCGACGTTCATGGCTGTTTCGATGAACTGCAGTCGCTATTAGCTCAGGTGAATTTCGATCCCCTGCAAGACCAACTGTGGCTGACAGGCGATCTGGTCGCCCGTGGCCCCGGCTCGCTCGAAGTGCTGCGCTACGTCCGCTCTCTCGGCACGGCAGTGCGTATGGTTCTGGGTAACCACGACCTGCATCTGCTGGCGGTGTACGCCGGTATCAGCCGTAATAAACCCAAAGACCGCATGACCCCTCTGCTCGAAGCGCCTGATGCTGACGAGTTGATCAACTGGCTGCGTCGCCAGCCGGTGCTGCAGGTAGATGATGAACGCAAACTGATCATGGGCCACGCTGGCATTACCCCACAGTGGGATATCGAGACCGCACAGATGTGTGCCCGTGAAGTGGAAGCGGTACTCAGCAGCGACAGCTATCCCTTGTTCCTGGATGCGATGTACGGTGATATGCCCAACAACTGGAGCCCGGAACTGAGCGGGTTGGCACGCCTGCGCTTTAGCACCAATGCCTTGACCCGCATGCGCTATTGCTTCCCTAACGGCCAGTTGGACATGATCTGCAAAGATGCGCCGGGCACCGCTCCCGCTCCGCTGAAACCCTGGTTTGATCTGCCACGTCTGGTCGATCCCGAATACAGCATCATCTTCGGTCACTGGGCTTCACTGGAAGGCAGAGGTACGCCGGAAGGGATCATCGGTCTGGATACCGGTTGCTGTTGGGGCGGGGATTTGACCCTACTGTGTTGGGAAGACAAGCGCTACTTTACCCAGCCAAGCAACCGTCGTGATGCGATAGACGGCGCGGATACGCTGGCAGCGTCTTAAAACGACAATGGGCACCCAAGGGTGCCCATTTGATAGCTAACCCGCCTTAGCGGCGTTCCAAAATCTCAAAACAGTAACCATGCGAGTTCAGTGCATCCGCATCGTGGAAGGCGCTGAACGACGTTTCCCATTCGTCCGGCTCGTAATCCGGGAAGTAGGTATCGCCACCCACTTCGGTATCGATATGCGTCAGATACATCCGGGAAGCCCGTGGCAGGAACTGGCTATAAATGCTGCCACCGCCCATCACCATCACTTCCTCCACCTCGCCAGCCGCAGCCAAGGCCTCCTCCAGCGAAGTCACCCAGGTCACGCCAGGTTCTTTACCCGGCTGGCTGCTTAACACGATATTATGGCGGCCCGGTAATGGGCGGCCAATCGACTCAAAGGTCTTACGGCCCATAATCACCGGTTTATTTAACGTGTTACGTTTAAACCACGCCAAATCCTCCGGCAGGTGCCACGGCATGGCATTTTCCATACCAATAACGCGATCCGCCGCCAAAGCAGCAATCAGGCTGATAATCATTGTTTAACCCTGTATAGGCAGCAAAATTGTTCACACTATACGTAAAGCCCCGGCCACCGTCGATAGACGAATCGAGCGATAGTCATATATCGGACGGCTCTGAACATAAACTCCAATAATCCCAGATCCTTAGAAAAAGCCCTAAACGCCGGGACGTTTACGATACAGCCACAGACCCGGTACCGACAGGCCAATCGACAAGGCTCCCACGATAAAACAGGCTTTGAGGAAGTTGGAGATCATCACCGACATCAGGGCTTCGCTGTAGCCCAAATGTGAAATCTCCACCACGCTGATCATCGCGGTATAGGCTGAAATACCGGGGAACATCGGGATCACCGCCGCAACGGTAAACACCTTGGGATGCGCCAGCAGCCAGCGTGACCAGTAAATGCCGATGATACCGATCAGGATGGCGGCCAGGAACGAGCCCCATTCGATATTCATACCGAAATGCATCATCAGCATCCGCGAACCGTGCCCCAGCGCCCCAAGCAAGGCACAGTAGCGCAGCGCTCGCACCGGCACGTTGAACACCATGGCAAAGCCGAGCGCGGGTACTGCCGCCAGCAGCATGTCCTGTAACAGCGCCCACAGCAGGCTCATGACCACCCCCGTAAATCCCACAGCGACATCGCCATCACCACGCCGATGCAGGTTGCCAGCGTCAGTAAACTGGCCATCGCCCAGCGGGCCAGGCCGGTATTCACGTGGCCTTTAAACATATCGGCTACCGCGTTGATCAGCGGGAAACCGGGCACCAGCAACAGCACGCTGGCCGCCATCGCTACGCTGGAGGTTTGGTGGAAAAACGGCACACGTAACAGCAGGCCGGAGACCGACGTGGCGACAAAGGCCGTCAGGCAAAAGTTGATCAGCGGATTCATATGGCGAGCGGTCAGCATCTGGCGCACAAACATCGCCAGACCACTGGCCATAAAGGTGACCGCAAAAGCATCTGGCCCGCCGCCGTTGAGCATGCTGAAACAGCCACAGGACAACCCCACCATCAGCACCACCAGCCAACGCGGATAGCGCAGCGGACGGATTTTTTCAAAGCGCCGCGCCACGTCATGGACGTCAGCCAAATGGTGTTCCGCCAGGATCACAATGTGCTGCACCTCGGTCACCATTTGCATGTTGATCCCACGATCGACGTTCTTTCGCGTGGTGGTCAGGCAGGCATCATTGCTGATGGTGGTAAGCACCACGGCGTTGGCCGAGATGGAGCTTTCTACACTATCCATGCCAAGCGCCAGGCCCAAACGAGTCGAGAGTTGTTCCACCACCATGCTTTCCGCCCCGTGCTGTAGCAGCAGCAACGCACACTGAATACACAGACGGGTGATCTCACGCTGTTGCTGGTTTACACCGGGTATCTCTGCGGTTAATTCCTTTTTCATGTCGCTCAATCACATCCTCTTAATGAAGACCCATCATATAACCAGAGATTAGTGTAATAGGTTGATGCACGTCAGGAGGAGTGGCGTTATTATCAGCAGAATTAGGCCTTTTTCAGAGACTCGCTCATGCTTGAAACCTCATTGTTTGTCGCCGGTATTGCCACGCTCGGCATGCTTTCCCCCGGGCCAGACTTTTTTCTGGTGATTAAAAACGCGGCGCGCTATCCGCGCCTGGCAGCAATGATGACCGCGTTCGGCGTGATCTGCGGCGTGGCAACTCATATGTCTTACTGTGTCGCGGGCCTGGCGGTAGTGATCACCACCACGCCGTGGTTGTTCAACGTGCTGAAATACGCCGGTGCGGTGTACCTGATTTGGGTCGGTATTCAAGCCTTGTTGTCACGCGGTGGCAGCAAGATGAACGTCAGCAGCCTGCCTCAACAGCAGGTCAGCCTGAAAAGCGCCTTTGTACAAGGTTATCTGTGTAATCTGCTCAACCCGAAAGCCACGCTGTTCTTCCTCGCGGTGTTTACCCAGGTATTGCAAATCAACTCCGGCCTGGGTGAAAAACTGTGGTATGCCGGGATTATTTTCGGTCTTTCCGCCGTTTGGTGGCCGGTGCTAGTGTTTTTAATCCAAAGTGGGCCGGTGCGCCGTGGGCTGGAGAAAACCCAGAAGGTGGTCGATAAGCTGCTGGGTGGGATGTTAATCGCCTTGGGCATCAAGGTCGCGCTGAGCTGAGAAACCGGCGAGGGGCACCCCCTCGCCAGCCAATTACCCTTTCGCTTCCACTACCTCTTCCTCAGGCGCTTTGCCATCAATACTGCCGCGCCAGCCGTTTTGTTGCACGTGAGATAGGCGCATCTGATCTTGCTCGATGGCCGACGACAGCATTTCTTTAGCCCGTTGCAAGCTGGCGACACGGAACTCGGTATCTTCGTAGTTCTCCAGCGTATCCTCCAGCATCTTCAGGTTATAACGCCGGAAGGTATCCGCCTTTTCACGGGCTTCGTAGGCGTCCAACCCCAGCAGTTCGAGAGTTTCTCTGCCGATCAGTAACGAGCTTTCAAAGGTTTCCCGCGCAGGTTTTTCCACCCCCAACTGCCGCAGTTGATACCAGTGGTCCACATCGCGGGCACGCGCCACCACTTTCAGGTGCGGGAAATGGCGTTTGACCAGTGCCGTCAGTTGCAGGTTCGCCTCCACGTCGTCGATGGCGTTAATCAGGATTTTGGCATGTTCCGCTCCTGCCGCTTCCAACAGATCGGCCCGCGTCGCATCACCATAGAACACCTTGGTGCCAAATTTGCGCAGCGTTTCGATATGGTCCGGATCGTGATCCAGCACCACGGTATGCACGCCGTTGGCCAGCAGCATACGGCCAGCGATCTGGCCAAAACGGCCAAAACCGGCGATGATCACGCTGGCATTCTCTTCGTCGATCACATCTGCCGGGCGTTCGTCCTGCGGGGCATTCTTGGCCAGGCGAGCGGCAACCACCAGCAGCAATGGCGTGGCAGCCATCGAAAGTGCAACGGCCAACGTCAGCGATTTAGCCCATTCGAGCGGCAACACACCGGCCATCTGCGCCGCAGCGAAGATCACAAAGGCAAACTCACTGCCCTGCCCCAGCAAAATGGCGAACAGCCCGCGCTGGCGCTTGGGGACCCCTAGCATTGGCGCAACCAGCCACAGTAGCACCGCCTTCAGCAGCATGAAACCCAGCAACAGCGAGGCAATCAGCAACGGGTGATGGAACAGCGTGCCAAAGTCGATCGACATCCCCACGCCGATAAAGAACAACCCAAGCAGCAGGCCTTTAAATGGCTGAATATCGCTTTCCAGCGCATGGCGATATTCGGAACTGGCCAGCAACACGCCAGCCAGGAAGGCCCCCATCGCCATCGATAGCCCAGCCATCTCCAGCAGAATGCCAAAACCAAACACCAGGAACAGCGCCACGGCGCTGAAGACTTCACGCATGCCGGAACGCGCCACAAAGTGCAGCAAAGGCCGGGTAACATAACGCCCCAGCAGCACCACGACCGCCAGCGCCCCCACCACCTTGGCGGCAGAAAACACAAAAGCACCCAGCGTGGTAGCCGCTCCGCTGCTGGCCAACAGTGGGATCATCGCCACCAGGGGAATAGCGGCAATATCCTGGAACAACAGCACCGCAAACGAGCTGCGGCCAATCGGCGAAGGCGTCAAGTTACGCTCACTCATCGCCTGCATGGCTATCGCCGTTGAGGAGAGTGCTAACGTCAAGCCAATCAGCAAGGCGACCTGCCAATTCAACCCGAGGAAATAGCAGAAGGCGCTCAACACCAGGCCGCATCCCACCATTTGGATGCTCCCACCACCAAATACCGCTGCCCGCAACGTCCACAGCCGCCGAGGATCCAACTCAAGCCCGATGATAAACAGCATCAGCACTACGCCAATTTCGGCAAAGGTCAGTATCGACTCCGGATCGGAAACCAGTTTCAGCCCCCAGGGGCCAATGACACAGCCCGCAATCAGGTAGCCGAGTACCGATCCCAACCCCAGGCGTACGGCAATCGGCACCAACAACCCGGCCGATCCCAGATAGATCAGCCCTTCAATCATCATCGAGTGATTATCCATTCACTGACTCCTGCTCTGCTGCTGGCTCGCTGTGTTCCATCAGATACTGCACCAGCCGCTGACGATAGGCTTCCCCTGCGGCGATCAAAGCCGGTTCGTTACAGGTAAAGGTGTTGTGCACGGCAAAATACGGTTGCCACTTCATACCGCAGTAAATCGCCGTGGCCTGTAGTGGCTGACCCAGAGCGGCAAAGTTGGGGTAATCGCCCAAAGCGAAATGCTGCTCATCTCCGCCGCTGGTGACAGCCCACAGGCAGTCTTTCCCCACCAGGGCGTTGCCCTCGTGGCCATAGGCCCAGCCATGCTCCAGCACTTTGTCGATCCACAGTTTCAACAATGGCGGCAAGCTGTACCACTGCATCGGATGCTGTAAAACCACCATATCGGCCCGTTCCAGCGCCCGCTGCTCGGCGTTGATATCGATATTAAAATCTGGATACAGTTCGTACAGCGTGCGAACCTCCACACCGGGAATGTCTTTTACCGCCTGTAGTAACCGTTGATTGGCATGAGAATGCCGGGGATAGGGATGAGCGTAAATAATCAGGATCATGCGCTTCTCGTTGTTGCGTTTCATACAACGAGTATATACCAGTCACCGTGCCGCCATTACTGGCATAAAAACTTGCTGCCCCAATGCCCCCATCCTCTAACCATCAGGATACGGGGGCAATATGGCATCACTGGCTTACGGTAATTATTGATTTAACGTGTTGATAATCTCAAACAAACGGTCAATTTCCTGGCGAGTGTTGTAATGCATCAATCCGATCCGCACGACACCGCCACGTTGCTCCAGACCCAGTTGGCGGATTAGCCCCAGCGCATAAAAATGCCCGTTGCCGACACAAATATTGTGCTCTCCCAGCGCTCTGGCAACCGATTCAGGCAGCCCGTGTTCAAACGTCACGGCGAAAGTCGGGGTTCGGCAGTTGGCATCAGGCCGATCGATACCGTACAAACGCGCCCCCCTGACTTGCCGTAGCTTATCCAGGAAATAAGCGCTAAGCGCTTCTTCATGTTGGCTGAGTTGGCTAAAGCTGTCTTGCAAGCGCTGCCGCAATGGCGCACCCGGTTCTCCCCACTGAGCCAGGTATTCGATCGCAGCAGTCACCCCCGCGAGCCCTTCAAAACTCTGAGTTCCCGTCTCGAAACGCCCAGGGCCAAGATCGGTGGCCGGCTCGACCTTGTAAGGACGTAACGTTTGCAACCACGGCGTAGCCAGATAGGCAATCCCGACGTGTGGGCCAAAAAATTTATACGCGGAACACAGGAGTATGTCGCAACCCAACGCCTGAACATCAATAAGGCGGTGCGGGGCATAGTGCACTGCATCTACATATACCAAAGCGCCAACCTGGTGTGCCGCCTCGACGATACGCTTTATATCCACGATCGAGCCTGTGGTATTTGACGCATAGGTGACTGCCACCAACCGGGTTTTGGCGTTCATGAGCGCACAAAGTTTATCGACGTCTAACGTACAATCCTGCGTATTAACAGGAACCTGATGGACAACGACCTGTTTATCGGCAGCGGCCTGTTGCCAGCTCGAAACGTTCGCATAGTGATCCAGAGCGGTGACGATCACCTCATCCCCGGCTTGCCAATCCCGGCTGATAGCGCGGCTCAGCTGAAAAGTCAGTGAGGTCATGTTGGCGCCAAAGACAATGTTGTCGGCCGAGTTGGCATTCAAGAACGCCCGCACGGACTCTCTGGCTTGTAACATCACTCGCTCAGTGGCTTTGCTGGAAAAATAATGTCCCCCCAGGTTGGCATTATGGTGGCCCAAATAATCGACCATCTTGTCTAACACCGTGCGCGGGACCTGTGAGCCACCGGGACCATCAAAGAACACCACGCTTTTTCCTTGATACAGCTGACCCAGAGCGCTGAATTGCGTCCGGCTTTGTTCAGGCGTAAATTTCATGCCACCCTCGCTGTCAGAACAAAAACATCCATATGCCCTTCTTTATCGGTCACGACGGCACGGATTGGGCAGGCGTTATGCCACAGCTTACTATCAGCAATCATCGCAACTTCGCCATTTTCCAACACCTTACGGAAAAATGGCTCTTCGCGATTGCTGTTATAGAGCAGGATATCCCCCCCGACAATGTTATGCCTGTCGATACCGACTATCGCGATATGATCAAAACCATCACGATGGATGCCTTCTGGTGCCACCTGAGTTTCATCATAGGTGGTGGTAATGCGGATTTGGTGGATCTCGATTTCCTGGTTGTTCGGTAGATCATTGCTGTCAACAAAGAGCCCACACATTTCGCGCATGCCCTCATTTTGCCAGGTCGTGGCCAGGAGCGGTTCGAACTGGCGGACAATATTGCCCTGAAAATGGTTGATATCTTCAGTTTGTACAAACTCATGTTTGCCCGTCTCTACCACTTTTCCATCCTGAAAACGCATGACGGAATAACGCCGCAGGCGGTACTTGCCATCCGCATGCTGGGTGTGGGGAAGCGTGTTGAATGAAGGAGCCAGTTGAGCAATCCCCTCCTGGCTAAGATGGGTGATCTGCAGGATATTCTCGTGTTTGTTTAGCATGATGACACCTTATTGAACAGGCCCGTTTTACAACAGAAAATAACAGTAATCATCATTAAAAATAGATAAAGATAATGGGATATCAAATTTCTCATCACAAAAATATGACGCACGCCCACAAAATCAGCACAAGCCGCAAATCATCACTTTTGGGTTGCCGCGGCAATAAAAAAGGCGCTGCAAAAGCAGCGCCTCAGTGGTAGCCAAGTTATTAACTTACTTGGTGATACGTGCGTGCAGTTCCTGTACCGACGTGACCTGCTCGGTTGGATCGGCCTTCATCGCCATCGAGGTAGCAAAGCCGCCGTTCATCGTGGTGTCGTAGTGCACTTTATACTGCAGCGCACTGCGGCGGATCAGCTTGGAGTCTTCAATCGCCTGACGCCCCGCCGTAGTATTCACGATGTAGGTGTATTCGCCGTTCTTGATGCGGTCCTGAATGTGCGGACGCCCTTCATGCACCTTGTTGACCAGGCGTGGGTTAATCCCCGCTTCGCCCAGCACCACTGCGGTGCCGTGGGTAGCATCCAGTTCAAAGCCCTGCTTGAGCAGGCTGGCAGCCAAATCCACCACGCGAGCCTTGTCCCCACTGCGAACTGACAGCAGCGCACGGCCTTTCTTCATGCCGGAGTTACTGCCCAACATCGCCTTGGAGAAGGCTTCGGCGAAGGTACGGCCAACGCCCATCACTTCACCGGTCGAGCGCATTTCTGGCCCGAGGATCGGGTCAACGCCTGGGAACTTGTTGAACGGCAGCACCACTTCCTTGACCGAGTAGTACGGCGGGATGACCTCTTCAGTCACGCCCTGTTCGGCCAGTGATTTACCGGCCATCACGCGCGCCGCCACTTTTGCCAACGCTACGCCGGTAGCCTTGGAAACGAACGGCACGGTACGTGCGGCACGTGGGTTCACTTCGATCAGGTAGACTTCGTTGTTCTTCACCGCAAACTGCACGTTCATCAGACCACGAACCTGCAGCTCAAACGCCAGTTTTTCTACCTGCTGGCGCATCACATCCTGGATCTCTTTGCTCAGCGTGTAGGCTGGCAGTGAACAAGCGGAGTCACCGGAGTGGACGCCAGCCTGTTCGATATGCTCCATGATGCCACCGATCAGCACGCGCTCGCCGTCACAGATAGCATCCACATCCACTTCTACCGCATCGTCCAGGAAGCGGTCCAGCAGCACTGGCGCGTCGTTGGATACGCTGACCGCGTTCTGGAAGTAACGACGCAGGTCGATGTCGTCGTAAACGATCTCCATCGCACGGCCACCCAGTACGTAGGATGGGCGCACCACCAGCGGATAACCGATGCCGGCCGCTTTCTCAACCGCCTGCTCGATGGTTGCCACGGTGGCGTTGGCCGGCTGCTTCAGGCCCAAGCGGTTAACCGCCTGCTGGAAACGTTCACGGTCTTCGGCACGGTCAATCGCATCAGGGCTGGTGCCAATAATCGGCACGCCTGCCGCTTCCAACTCACGCGCCAGTTTCAACGGGGTTTGCCCGCCATACTGCACGATCACGCCTTTTGGCTTCTCGATACGGACGATTTCCAGCACGTCTTCCAGCGTCACTGGTTCGAAGTACAAGCGATCCGAGGTGTCGTAGTCGGTAGAGACGGTTTCCGGGTTACAGTTGACCATGATGGTCTCGTAGCCGTCTTCGCGCAGCGCCAGCGAGGCGTGTACGCAGCAATAGTCGAACTCGATGCCCTGGCCGATACGGTTCGGGCCACCGCCCAGGATCATGATTTTCGGACGATCGTTGGTCGGGTTGGATTCACACTCGTCTTCATAGGTGGAATACATGTAGGCGGTGTCGGTCGCAAACTCGGCCGCACAGGTGTCCACACGCTTGTAGACCGGGTGCATGTTGAAGCTGTGGCGCAGCTTGCGGATTTCGCTTTCAGCCACGCCAGCCAGCTTGGCCAGGCGCGCATCGGCAAAGCCTTTACGCTTGAGCGTACGCAGGAAATCAGCGTTCAGGCCGTTGATACCCGCTTCGGCAACCTGCTCTTCCAGACGCACCAGCTCTTCAATCTGCACCAGGAACCAGCGGTCGATGTTGGTCAGGTTGAACACGCCATCGACGGACAGACCGGCACGGAAAGCATCGGCGATGTACCAGATACGATCGGAACCCGCATCCTTGAGCTCACGGCGGATCTTGGTCAAGGCTTCCGGATCGTCCAGGCTCACTTTCGGATCGAACCCGGTCGCGCCCACTTCCAGGCCGCGCAGCGCTTTCTGCAATGACTCTTGCTGGGTGCGGCCAATCGCCATCACTTCGCCGACCGACTTCATCTGGGTGGTCAGGCGATCGTTGGCACCGGCAAACTTCTCGAAGTTGAAGCGCGGGATCTTGGTGACGACATAGTCGATGGACGGCTCAAAGGAGGCTGGCGTACGGCCACCGGTGATGTCGTTCATCAGCTCATCGAGGGTGTAACCCACCGCCAGCTTGGCGGCGATCTTGGCAATCGGGAAGCCGGTCGCTTTCGAGGCCAGCGCCGATGAACGGGATACGCGTGGGTTCATTTCAATCACGATCAGGCGGCCGGTTTTCGGGTTCACCGAGAACTGCACGTTGGAGCCGCCGGTTTCCACCCCGATCTCACGCAGCACCGCCATCGAGGCGTTACGCATGATTTGGTATTCTTTGTCGGTCAGCGTTTGCGCTGGAGCCACCGTGATGGAGTCACCGGTATGGATACCCATAGCATCGATGTTTTCGATCGAGCAGACGATGATGCAGTTGTCATTCTTATCGCGCACCACCTCCATCTCGTACTCTTTCCAGCCGATCAGCGATTCGTCAATCAGCAGCTCTTTGGTCGGGGACAGATCCAGACCACGTTCGCAGATTTCTTCGAACTCTTCGCGGTTATAGGCGATGCCGCCACCGGTGCCGCCCATGGTGAATGACGGGCGGATAATGCATGGGAAGCCCACATCAGCGGCCACCGCCAACGCTTCTTCCATATTATGGGCGATGCCGGAACGCGCCGTGTCCAGGCCAATTTTCTTCATGGCGATATCGAAACGGCGGCGGTCTTCGGCTTTGTCGATGGCATCGGCGGTAGCGCCGATCATGGTGACGCCAAACTCGGCCAGTACACCCTGACGTTCCAACTCCAACGCACAGTTCAGCGCGGTTTGCCCACCCATGGTTGGCAGCACCGCATCCGGGCGCTCTTTCTCGATGATTTTACGCACCACTTCCCAGTGGATCGGCTCGATGTAGGTGGCATCGGCCATTTCCGGGTCGGTCATGATGGTGGCCGGGTTCGAGTTGACCAGTACGACGCGATAACCTTCTTCACGCAGCGCCTTACACGCCTGGGCACCAGAGTAGTCAAATTCACACGCCTGGCCGATAACGATCGGGCCAGCGCCGAGGATCAGGATGCTTTTTATATCTGTACGTTTTGGCATGGCTTTTCTGGCTCCTGATTATTTGGCGTTGGTACGGTAAGTCTCAATCAGTTCGATAAAGTGATCGAACAGCGGCGCGGCATCGTGCGGGCCTGGGCTGGCTTCTGGGTGGCCCTGGAAACTGAACGCGGCTTTATCGGTACGATGGATGCCCTGCACCGTGTGGTCGAACAGGGATTTATGCGTGACCCGCAATGTGTTCGGCAGATTATTTTCATCGACGGCAAAGCCGTGGTTCTGCGCGGTGATCATCACGGTATTGTTATCCAGATCCTTCACCGGGTGGTTACCGCCGTGGTGGCCAAGCTTCATCTTCATGGTTTTGGCACCGCTGGCCAGCGCCAACAGTTGGTGGCCCAGGCAGATACCAAATACCGGGATATCGGTTTCCAGGAAACGTTTGATGGCGGTGATGGCGTAATCGCAAGGCTCCGGGTCACCAGGGCCGTTGGACAGGAAGATGCCGTCCGGATTCATTTTCAGTACGTCTTCCGCAGGGGTTTGCGCTGGCACCACGGTGAGGCGGCAGCCGCGATCCACCAGCATACGCAGGATATTACGCTTGGCGCCGTAATCGTAGGCCACTACATGGTAAGGCAGTTCGCCCGCAGGTTTAGCCTCCGGCAAATCGCCTTCCAGCGTCCAGCTCCCCTGTTGCCAGGCGTAAGCTTCTTTGGTGGTGACCTCTTTTGCCAGGTCCATGCCTTTCAGGCCAGGGAAAGCCTTGGCTTTTTGCAGCGCCAGATCGGCATCGGTGAGGTCGCCCGCGATGATGCAGCCGTTCTGTGCGCCTTTCTCACGCAGCAGACGAGTCAGCTTGCGGGTATCGATATCGGCAATCGCCACAATATTGTGACGCTTGAGGTAATCGGCCAGGCCCATTTCGTTGCGGTAGTTGCTGGCAATCAGGGGCAGGTCGCGGATGACAAGGCCTTGAGCATGAACAGCGGAGGATTCTGCGTCGGAATCATTGGTGCCGACATTGCCGATATGAGGATAAGTAAGAGTAACGATCTGGCGGGAGTAGGAAGGATCAGTGAGGATTTCTTGATAACCGGTCATCGAGGTATTGAAGACCACTTCCCCCACTGCCGTACCTTCTGCCCCGATGGCCCGACCGTGGAATTGGGTTCCGTCTTCCAGAACCAATAGCGCTGACTTAATCAAAACACCCTCCGAGGAATAATCAATCACAATATTTGCATATTAATTCAGATTTCACGCCCTAAATCAATGCAAAAACCGCCCTCAAGGCCAATTTTTGGCAAATTGGGCGCATTTTAATGATGAGCGCCCCGCTTGTCTAGATAAAGCGCCATTTTTTTCATTATTTTTGCAGCCTTCAGGGTTTAAAGGGTGTCACAGGCACAAAAACACCAGCAAACTTGACCGGGTAAACGGTTGCGAGACACAGTGACAGAAAAAATGGCTTAAAACAGCTTAAATCTGCGTGGGGAGCAATAAAGATGACATAAAAAACAGGAATAAGACTAGATAACATATAAAAACAATAGCCACATCATTAAAAATGATCGTAACCCTCATTTTCAATGTTAAAAAAAAGGACAATAAAATTATTGTCCGATTATCATATCATTATGATAAACACAACCACATCACGATGGTGTTCATTAAAATTATAACTGGTCTAAACCGAGCACATCACGCATATCAAACAGCCCATTATGCTGGTTTGATATCCATGACGCGGCACGCACCGCGCCATTGGCAAACGTCATCCGGCTTGAGGCTTTATGGGTGATTTCTACCCGCTCGCCAATATCGGCAAACATGGCGGTATGTTCACCCACAATATCCCCGGCACGAATGGTGGCAAAGCCGATGCTCTTTGGATCGCGCTCGCCGGTATAGCCCACGCGCTCGTAAACCGCGCACTCTTTCAGATCGCGTCCCAAGGCACCGGCGATCGCCTCACCCATAGCTAACGCCGTTCCCGAAGGGGCATCGACCTTGTGGCGGTGGTGAGCTTCCACAATTTCGATATCGGTATAATCGCCCATTACCTTGGCCGCTTTTTCCAGCAGCTTGAGCACCACGTTGACGCCCACGCTAAAGTTGGCGGCAAACACGATGCCAATCTGCTGTGCCGCGGCCTGGATCGCCGCTTTACCTGCATCATCAAAACCGGTGGTGCCGATCACCATGGCTTTGCCGTGGGCCACGCAAAACGCCAGATGGGCCAGGGTGCCTTCCGGGCGGGTGAAGTCGATCAGGATATCGAAATCGTTGACAACCTTTTCCAGGTTATCGCTGACGGTGACGCCCAATGCACCAACGCCAGCCAGCTCACCGGCATCTGTGCCAACCAGGCTAGACCCTGGGCGCTCCAGTGCCGCCCCCAATACCACACCCTGTGCCTGCTGCACGGCCTGGATCAATTGGCGCCCCATGCGGCCACCGGAACCCGCAATCGCGATGCGGATTTGTGAATCAGTCATACTTCGCTCTCTTTTATGGTCAAAAGCCACTCCTCGGCTATGGGTTCAGGGTAACTTCCCTACCCTATCACTACCAGAGGATTTGCTTACGGATTAGAAAATTATGATATGCCCGGTATGTTATCAGTAACGCTGTCAATTGATTAACAATTACCCGATTAGCGTCAACCTTCTGCTGCTACATAATCATGCACTATTTATGCATTACGATGAATGGCGATAAAGTCGATTTTTGCTCATTCTGCACGCTAAAGGACGAGCCTAATACCGCAACACATAAAGCCTAAGGCAGGTGGGAGACATACAGGTTAGCCGACCGTTGAGCGCATGGATGCGCGATTCGAGCCCCCTGGGACGGGTTCTTCAGTATGGCTCCCTGCTACACGATTAATTACAGCGAGTTAAAACGCAAAACGGGAAGCCAAGGCTTCCCGTTACTTAATGATATTGGCAACGATCAGTCGATCTGCTTGATATCCATGCGCAGTTCTTTCGGCACTTCAAACACGATATTCTCTTCACGGCCGCTGAGCTCCTGCACGTCTTTGCCGCCCAATGCTTTCAAGCGGCTGATGACGTCCTGAACCAGCACGTCCGGCGCAGAGGCTCCGGCGGTGACGCCAATGTTGCTGGCGTCTTTCAACCAGGATTCCTGAATGTCCGCCGCCGAATCGATCAGATAGGCCGGTTTACCCACACGCTGGGCAAGTTCCGCCAGGCGGTTGGAGTTGGACGAGTTCTTCGACCCCACCACCAGCACCAGGTCGGCATCACCTGCCAAGCTGCGCACCGCTTCCTGACGGTTGGTGGTGGCATAGCAGATATCGTCCTTGCGCGGCCCGATAATATCCGGGAAGCGCTTACGCAACGCATCAATAACGTCGGAAGTATCATCCACCGATAAAGTGGTCTGGGTCATAAAGCACAGGTTATGCTCGTTCTTCACCTGCAATTGCCAGACATCTTCCGGCGACTCAACCAGGTACATGCCCCCCTCAGGGTTACTGTACTGGCCCATGGTGCCTTCCACTTCCGGATGCCCGGCATGGCCAATCAGGATCGCTTCGGTGCCCTTACGGCTGGCCCGAGCCACTTCCATATGCACCTTGGTCACCAATGGGCAGGTGGCATCAAACAGCATGGTCAGATCGCGGGCCTTAGCTTCGGCCCGAACAGCCTGCGACACACCGTGGGCAGAGAAGATCAGGATCGAGCCGTCCGGCACTTCCGCGATCTCTTCGATAAATACCGCCCCGCGCTCGCGCAGGCTTTCGACCACATAGCGGTTATGCACCACTTCGTGACGTACGTAAATCGGCGCACCATAAATCTCCAGCGCACGTTCTACGATGCTGATCGCACGATCGACCCCGGCGCAGAAGCCACGCGGGTTAGCCAGCAATATTTGCATGCGCTTCCTCCTGCTGCGGGTCAATCTCCAGCACTTCGATATCGAAGGTCACCGGATGCCCCGCCAACGGATGGTTGAAATCAACGGTGATCGAATCTTCCGCCACTTCACGCACCACACCAGGCATTTCACTGCCGTCGATGGCGGTAAACAGCATGATGGTGCCAACATCTGGCACGCCGGTTTCGTTAAAATCGCGGCGTGAGAAGAACTGGATCAGATCCGGGTTCTCCGCACCGAACGCGGCTTCCGGTTGCAGGGTAAACGCACATTTGTCCCCTGCCCGCAGGCCGATCAGTTGCTGTTCCAGCGGAGCAGACAGGCTGCCATCGCCCAGGCGGAACAGCGCGGGTTTGCCGTTACCCTGGGTTGATTCCGCGGTCGTTCCATCTGCCAGTTTCAGCGTAAAATGCACCAGCACTGCGCTGTTGCCGTTAACCTGAGCCGTCATATCACTTACCTTCGCTGTTGACGCTTTTCTTCGCCGGCAAGAACCCTTCCAGCACGATCATGGCGGCACCGACGCAGATAAAGCTGTCCGCCAGATTGAAGGTCGGGTAATGCCAGTTGCCGATATAAAAGTCGATGAAATCGACCACAAAGCCATGCCACAGACGATCAAACAGGTTGCCGAGCGCACCGCCGATAATAAAGGCATAGGCGATATTGTTCAGCTTCTGCTGGGCACTGCTGCGATACATCATCACCAGCAGCACCACCACGATGGCGACCGCAATACCGGCAAAGAACCAGCGCTGCCAGCCACCGTGATCCGCCAGGAAACTGAACGCCGCACCGTAATTACGGGCGTAGTACAGGTTGATAGATGGGAACAACGGCTGGGTCTGGCCCAGCACGAAGTTACTCAGGATCCACTGTTTGCTGAAAAAATCCAGCGTCAGCACCACCACTACCAGCCATAGCCAGCGCAAGCCGGTCGAACTTATCGGTCTACTCATCAGGCGCTTGATCTCAGGCAAAGTTACGTTTTTCGCCGTCACCGGCTACGTTGGTCACACAGCGGCCGCAGAGTTCTGCATGCTCCGCCACCTGGCCGACATCGGTGGTGTAATGCCAGCAGCGCGGGCACTTCTCACCATCCGCTTTGCTGAATGCAATTTTCAGCCCTTTCAACAGTTCGCTCTGCTGCGCATCGGCAGGAGCATCTGCAAACGGTGCTACGCTGGCCGATGAAGTCAGCAACACAAAGCGCAGTTCGTCCTGCAGGCTGTTCAGACGTGCTGCCAGATCGCTATCGGCGTACAGCGTAACCGCCGCCTCCAACGAACCGCCAATGTGCTTGTCAGCACGTGCCTGTTCCAGCACCTTGTTCACTTCTCCACGCACTTTCAGCAAATCGGCCCAGAACGCATCGTTCATGCCTTCGCCTGCTGCCAACCCGAACAGACCGTCGTACCACTCTTCGGTAAACACGTACTGCGTGCGCTCACCCGGCAGGAAGGCCCAGATTTCATCGGCGGTAAACGACATGATCGGCGCCATCCAACGTACCAGCGCTTCCGCAATGTGGAACAAAGCGGTCTGGCAGCTGCGGCGGGCAACGCTGTCGCTTTTCGCGGTGTACTGACGGTCTTTAATGATGTCCAGATAGAAGGACCCCATTTCTACCGAGCAGAACTGCATCAGGCGCTGTACCACTTCGTGGAAATCGTAGTTGGCATAGGCCTGCTCGATATCCTGCTGCGCGGCCATTGCACGGCCTACGGCCCAGCGATCCAGTACCACCATCTCTTCCGGTGCCACGCAGTCAGTGCTTGGATCAAACCCGTTCAGGTTGGCCAGCAGGAAACGCGCGGTATTACGGATGCGGCGATAAGAATCGGCAGCACGCTTGAGGATTTCGTCGGAAACCGCAATCTCGCCGGTGTAATCGGTAGAGGCGACCCACAGACGCAGAATATCGCCACCCAGCTTGTTCATCACGTCCTGCGGGCTGACGGTGTTGCCGATTGATTTGGACATTTTGCGGCCCTGACCATCGACGGTAAAGCCGTGGGTCAGCACTTCTTTGTAAGGCGCTTTACCCTTCATGGCGGTCGAAATCATCAGCGATGACATGAACCAGCCACGATGTTGGTCGGAACCTTCCAGATACATGTCGGCAGAGTGGCCGTTGAATTCTGGACGCACGTCAACCACGGAAGAATGGGTTGAACCTGAGTCGAACCAGACGTCCAGCGTATCTGGCACTTTCACATAATCGGCCGCTTCGGCACCGAGGATATCGGCAGCGTCCAGATCCCACCAGGCCTGGATCCCGTCTTGCTCAACACGCTTGGCCACTTCTTCCATCAGCTCTACGCTGCGTGGGTGAAGCTGCTCGGTGTCTTTGTGCACGAACAGGGACATGGGAACGCCCCAGGTACGCTGACGTGAGATACACCAGTCTGGACGGTTTGCGACCATGGTTTCGATACGCGCCTGGCCCCAATCCGGGATCCATTGCACGCCTTTGATCTCTTCCAGCGACTGCTTGCGCAGACCCTTTTGATCCATGCTGATAAACCATTGCGGCGTGGCGCGGAAGATGATCGGCGTTTTGTGGCGCCAGCAGCACGGGTAGCTGTGTTGCAGTTTTTCCACGTGCAGCAGAGCGCCCTTTTCTCGCAGCAACTCAACGATCAGATCGTTGGCCTTGAACACGAACTTGCCGTCCAGCGTTGGATAGGTGCCGGTCAGGTAGCAGCCGTTCGGGCCAACCGGGTTAGCGACTTCCAGGCCGTATTTCTGGCCGATCACGAAGTCATCCGGGCCGTGGCCAGGAGCGGTATGTACGGCACCGGTACCGGCATCCAGCGTAACGTGATCGCCCAGGATCGCCGGCACGTCAAAGCCCATAAACGGGTGGGTAAAGCGCATCAGTTCCAGATCGCTGCCCTTGCAGCTACCCAGCACTTCCCAATGGCTGATGCCTGCACGTTTCATCACGCTTTCTACCAGGTCCGCTGCCAGGATCAGGCACTGGCCTTCAACCTGGACCAGATGGTAGGCGAACTCTGCATTCAGCGAGATCGCACGGTTGGCAGGCAGCGTCCACGGTGTGGTCGTCCAGATCACCAGTGACACAGGGCCATTAACGCGGGTTACGCCAAATTTGCTGGCCACAGCCGCCGCATCAACCGCGTGGAACGCGACGTCGATGGATGGCGAGGTTTTGTCGTAATATTCAACTTCCGCTTCCGCCAGGGAAGAACCACAGTCCGTGCACCAGTGCACCGGCTTGGCGCCTTTGAGCAGATGACCATTGCTGATGATCTTGCCCAACGCACGGATGATGTTGGCTTCGGTTTTAAAATTCATGGTCAGGTACGGATGATCCCAGTCACCCAGCACCCCCAGACGGATAAAGTCTTTCTTCTGGCCTTCTACCTGCTCGGCGGCATATTCACGACATTTCTGGCGGAACTCTGCCGGTGTCAGTTTCTCACCCGGTTTGCCATACAGTTGCTCAACCTTCAGTTCGATAGGCAGACCGTGACAGTCCCAGCCAGGAACATAAGGCGAATCAAAGCCAGCCATCCCTTTTGACTTGATAATAATGTCTTTGAGGATCTTGTTTACCGAGTGACCAATGTGAATGCTGCCATTCGCATACGGAGGGCCGTCATGCAGAATGAAGGATTTCTTGCCCTTTTTGGCGGCACGAATGATCCCGTACAGATCCTGTTCATACCAACGTGCGAGCATGCCAGGTTCACGCTTGGCGAGATCGCCACGCATCGGGAACCCTGTTTCCGGCAAGTTCAGGGTATTCTTGTAGTCACTCATTAGATTCTCGATCTCGTTTCGGTTCGTAGATTAAGCCGGTGTCTGTAGCCCGAAGAACGTCCGGGCCGTCACCACATCATTGGCGATTTGCTGCTTTAGCGCATCGAGCGAAGCAAAACGCTGTTCATTGCGCAATTTTGCGCGCAGCACCACATCCAAGTGGCGCCCGTAAAGATCCATGGTTACGTCCAGCAGATGCACTTCCAACTGCTGACGTACGCCTGCCACCGTAGGGCGGGTGCCGATATTGGCCACGCCAGGCAAAGGCTCGGGGCCCAGGCCATAAACATCGACGGCATATACCCCTTTCACCGGGGCAACCAGGCGTTTGAGCGGCAGGTTGGCGGTGGGGAAACCAATGGTTCTCCCCAGTTCATCGCCATGCACTACGCGCCCGGAAATACTGTAAGGATGCCCCAGCAGGGTTTCTGCCAGCGGCAAATCATCATCACGCAGCGCATTGCGGATAGCGGTGCTGCTGATGCGCAGGTCGCCTTCACGGAAGCTTGGCGTGCTGACCACCTCAAAGCCGAACTCTTGCCCGGCAAGCTCTAACAGCGGGAAGTCCCCCTGGCGACCAGCACCAAAGCGGAAATCATCCCCCACCATCAGGAATTTTACCCCCAGCTTTTCGACCAGCAGCTCGGCAACGAATGCCTGAGCGGTATGGGCGGCAAAGCGGGGATCAAACTTGACGCATAACAGGTAATCAACCCCGGCCTGCGCCAGGTATTTGGCTTTGTCACGCAAACGCGTGAGGCGGGCCGGAGCCTTGTCCGCGGCAAACAGTTCCAGCGGCTGTGGCTCAAAGATCATGACAATGACGGGTAACCCCAGGCGTCGCCCTTCCTGCTTCAACTGCCCCAACAGCGCCTTGTGACCGCGATGGACGCCGTCAAAGTTGCCGATGGTGAGCACACAGCCACGGTGGCGTGCCCGGATATTATGGATGCCGCGAATTAGCTGCATAGCTGGCCCAACACAGTGGAAATCGGCGGATTATACCTTGTACAGCGGTCAAGGTTAACCCGCGATTGGTTCCTTTGATGTAATAGTCATACCATACCGGAGGATAATCGCCTTAACCACCGTTTATCTGGCCCAATGCGTGCTATATTAGCGCGCTGATAGCGAGCTTGGCTTCTGGCCGACGCTTGAAAGACGGGGGATAACCCACCAGGACCAACAGCTTGCAGACTGTGATGCAAATCACATGGCGATTTTTCTCGTGAAACACTGTATTCCCATGGCTGAAGCTGGTAAAATCCTGCGCCATCACAACGTAGCAAGTGCCGCCCGTACAAACGGCGCTTATTTGCACAAATCCATTGACAAACGAAGGCTAAAAGGGCATATTCCTCGGCCTTTGAATTGTCCTCAATATATATATTTGGGAGTTGGACCTTGGCTAATATCAAATCAGCTAAGAAACGCGCCATACAGTCTGAGAAACGTCGCAAGCATAACGCTAGCCGTCGCTCAATGGTGCGTACCTTCATTAAGAAGGTTGACGCAGCTATCGCAGCTGGCGACAAAGACGCAGCACAAAAAGCATTCCTCGTAATGCAACCACTTGTGGATCGCCAGGCTGCTAAAGGCCTGATCCACAAAAACAAAGCAGCACGTCATAAGTCAAACCTGACGGCGCGTATCAACGCAATGCAATAAGCATTACGTTGTGTGCTTGTTAAAAAAACCGGCCTCGGCCGGTTTTTTTACGCCTGACGTTCAGGCCTACAGCGCGAACAGCGCCGAGAAATCCTTGTTGCACACCCGCTGTACCGCCGGATGCTGGATCATTCGCTCGGCAAAAATGATGTAATACTCTTCCTGCACGCTATCGACACGCCCTATCTCCACCACGTCATCATCGCTATAGGTATCCAGCGCATACAGCGTTGGCGCTACGAAGATCGCGTTGTGGTACAGGCCGAAAGCCTTCATCAGAGCCGCATCGTCAAACTCCCCCAGTATCTCAACCTTGATACCTTGCGTATTGAACCAGTTGAGCAACTTACGCCCCAGCATCGAACGCCTTCCCGGGATCAGCAAGCGGCGCTGTTCCAGACAGGCAGGGAACGGTAAGTCGGGTATCGGCTGACGACAGAAGAAACTGACCCCACACTCGCCCAGCTTAAGCGAAAACAAACCTTCCTGCTGGCTAGAGTCAACCGGGCAATCCGACAGGATCATATCCAGCTTATGCTGGCTCAGTTGCTCCAACAGCATCTCATGGGTTGATTCAAAACAGCGCAGGTGGATTTGCTCGTTGTCCACCACCACCGCCGTTTCCAAGACCTGGCTGACCAGACGTTTGGATAGCGCATCCGCTACGCCCACGTCAAACAGCAGGTTGGACTCCTTGCGGTAGTTGACGATATCCAGCATTTCCTGGCTGAGCATAAACATCTTGTCGGCATAGCGGAACACCAGTTGGCCTAGCTCGGAGGGGACCAGCCCGCGCCCCTGGCGTTTGAACAGCTTACCGTTGAGCCGTTCTTCCAGTGCCTTGATTTGGCCGGTGATGGTCTGCGGCGTGAGGAACAGGGCTTCTGCCGCTCCCACGACCGACCCCTCCTTGCAGACCTGCCAGAAGTAATACAGATGGTTAAAGTTGATATGAGACATTCTCAAAACGTTCTCTCCTTAGGTTTCTCATCGGCAAACGGTCTGCCGTGATGAGCGACAAACTCCCTATCGTTAATTTCGGACAACGCAAAGTTATCTTTAATCCCAAGTGCAGCGTGGCTGACAAAGCCACGCTACCTCTACTATTGTAATAGCCCTTCAGCAACGAGGGGTAAATACAAAGGTCATCGGCTGCAAGGCAAGCTCAAACGCAGCAGGCCGTAACCCACTACCGCAGCACTGGTCGATCCCAATAGTATGCCTAATTTGGCATAGGTACTGAGAGCCACATCCGCATCGGCGAAGGCCAATGAGGCAATAAAAATCGACATGGTGAAACCAATACCACAGAGCACGGCCACGGCAAACACCTGTTTAAAGCCGATATCCTGCGGCAAGCGGGCAATCCCCAGCTTCACCGCCAGCCAGCAGAAGACGAAAATCCCCAGCGGCTTGCCGATAAACAGCCCGGCAGCAATCCCCAGCGGCAACAGTGAAGTCAACCCGCTCAAGGACACCCCTTGCAACGATACCCCCGCGTTGGCAAAGGCGAACAGCGGCAGGATCAGGAAAGCGACCCAAGGGTGCAGCTCATGTTCCAAGGTTTCAGAAGGTGAAGGCTCACTCTTGGCATTCAGCGGGATCATAAAGCCAACAATTACCCCGGCCAGCGTAGCGTGAACGCCTGACTTGAGGATCGCTACCCACAGCACCAATCCGACCATCATATACAGCGAGGTCTTACCCACTCCCCGCCAGTTCATTAGCGCCAATACCACGATCGCCGCAGCCGCAACGCCCAGCGCCACCATCGAGACCTGATGGGTATAGAACAACGCGATAATGATAATGACCCCAAGGTCATCGATAATCGCCAAGGCCAGCAGGAATACCTTCAGGCTGGTCGGCACCCGGTTGCCCAGCAAGGCCATCACGCCCAAGGCAAAGGCAATATCCGTTGCCGCCGGGATCGCCCACCCCTGGCGGGTCACTTCATCGGCACCGTTGAACAGCAGATAGATCAGCGCCGGAGCCAGCATGCCGCCTAACGCGGCAATCGCCGGGAAGATAGCCTTCTCACGCCCAGCCAGGGAACCTTGCAGCAGTTCACGTTTGACTTCAAGCCCCACCACCAGGAAGAAGATGGCCATTAAACCGTCGTTAATCCACAGCAGCAGCGGTTTGGCTATTTCCAACGAGGCGATGCTGACCGCCACGGGTAAATTGAGAAAGGCCTGATACAGCCCCTGTACGGGGGTATTGGCCATGATCAAAGCCACCACGGCAGCAGCGATCAGAATAATGCCGCCAGCGGCTTCTTGACGCAGAAATTGACGAATAATAGTAGTCACAGTACGTCGCTCCAAAATGCCCGTCGTCTTTCAAGCTACAACTCGAAATCCATAGGACATAGATAAAGAGGCAAAGCGCCCCCGGTTTCCAGACAATGAAACGAGTATAGTCGAGTAATCACCTCGAAAAAATCAGTTTATAAATGCAAAACAACTCGATAAAACCGATCTATTTGAGCTATATATCACACTTTTAATAAGGGTATTGATACAGCAAAGATAAAAAAACCCCGGTTTGCTTAAACCGGGGTTTGAGGAGTGATGCGCGGGGAACGTTGATTAACGAGTCAGGTCGTCAAAAAACTTTTTCACGCCGTCGAAGAAGCTTTTCGAACGCGGGCTGTTTTTATCCCCAGAAGGGCCACCCAAACTCTCTTCCAGCTCTTTGAGCAGCTGCTTCTGCTTCTCGTTCAGACTCACCGGCGTTTCTACCACCACGCGGCACAGCAGGTCACCCTGGCTGCCACCCCGGACCGATTTCACCCCTTTGCCACGCATGCGGAACAGTTTACCGGTCTGAGTTTCTGCCGGGACTTTCAGCTTGACGCGGCCATCCAGCGTTGGCACTTCAATCTCGCCACCCAAGGCAGCCATAGCAAAGTTGATCGGCACTTCACAATAGAGGTTATTGCCTTCACGCTCGAAGATCGGGTGAGCACTCACCTGAACCTGAACGTACAGATCCCCTGCTGGTGCACCGTGTTCACCAGCTTCACCTTCACCCGCCAGGCGGATGCGGTCGCCAGTATCTACACCCGCCGGAATTTTCACCGACAGGGTTTTGGATTTCTCTACGCGACCGTGGCCGTGACATTTGTTGCACGGATCCTTGATGATCTGACCACGCCCGTGGCAGTGCGGACAAGCCTGCTGCACGGTGAAGAACCCTTGGCGCATCTGCACCTGGCCCTGACCATGACAGGTCGGACAGGTTGCCGGTGAACTGCCCGGCTTGGCACCGTTGCCATGGCAGACATCGCACTCTTCCAGCGTTGGAATACGGATCTCTTTGGTCACGCCACGCACGGCTTCTTCGAGCGTCAGATCCATGTTGTAACGCAAATCGGATCCACGGCTGGCACGTTGACGGCGTCCGCCGCCAAAGATATCGCCAAACACGTCGCCAAAGATATCGCTGAAGTCGGCACCGCCGCCACCAAAGCCACCACCACCGCCCATACCACCTTGCTCAAAGGCCGCATGGCCGTATTGATCGTAGGCAGCACGTTTTTGATCGTCGGTCAGGATCTCGTAGGCTTCCTTGACCTCTTTAAACTGGCTTTCGGCGTCTTTTTCCTGATTACGATCAGGGTGATACTTCATCGCCAGGCGCTTATACGCCTTTTTGATTTCGCGCTCGTCTGCCGTCTTGGCAACGCCGAGCACCTCGTAATAATCTCTCTTCGCCATTATTTCTCTTACCCTTAACATGCGTGCACGGGCGTAGAGTTGCCTCGACGCCCGTGCTGGTTTCCGGTTACGGCCTGTGGCCGCACCGTGCCCGCTTAAGGGCGATTATTTTTTGTCTTTCACTTCTTCAAACTCGGCGTCAACCACGTCGTCGTCTTTCTGCGCCGCGTTGTCTGCACCGGCATCAGCACCCTGTGCCTGCTGCGCTTGAGCCTGGGCCATTTCCATCAGCTTGCCGGAAACCTGCACCAGAGCCTGGGTTTTCGCTTCGATTTCGGCTTTATCTTCGCCTTTCACCGCCGCTTCCAGATCTTTCAGCGCGCTCTCGATAGCGGTTTTGTCTTCAGCTGGCAATTGCTCGCCCGCTTCTTCCAACTGCTTACGGGTACCGTGGATCAGGTGATCCGCCTGGTTACGAGTTTGCACCAGTTCTTCGAACTTACGGTCAGCTTCAGCGTTCACTTCGGCATCGCGTACCATTTTCTGGATTTCTTCTTCGTTCAGACCAGAAGAAGCCTTGATGGTGATCTTCTGCTCACGGCCGGTGTTCTTGTCTTTCGCAGACACGTGCAGAATACCGTCGGCGTCGATATCGAAGGTGACTTCGATCTGCGCCATACCGCGTGGTGCCGGCTGAATGCCGTCCAGGTTGAACTGGCCCAGTGACTTGTTGTCATTGGCGCGTTTACGCTCACCCTGCAGCACATGGATGGTCACTGCTGCCTGATTGTCTTCGGCAGTAGAGAACACCTGGCTGTGCTTGGTCGGGATAGTGGTGTTTTTGGTGATCAGCGGCGTCATTACGCTGCCCATGGTTTCGATACCCAGTGACAGTGGGGTAACGTCCAGCAGCAATACGTCTTTCACATCACCGGCCAACACACCGCCCTGAACCGCAGCACCAACGGCAACCGCTTCGTCCGGGTTAACGTCTTTACGTGGTTCTTTACCGAAGAAGTCAGCAACTTTCTTCTGAACCATAGGCATACGGGTCTGGCCACCGACCAGGATCACGTCCTGAATGTCAGAAACCGACAGGCCTGCGTCTTTCAGTGCCACTTTCAGCGGCTCGATAGAGCGAGCAACCAGATCTTCTACCAGCGACTCGAGTTTTGCACGGGTCACTTTGATGTTCATGTGTTTTGGACCGCTGCCATCTGCAGTGATGTACGGCAGGTTGACGTCGGTCTGCTGAGCAGAAGACAGCTCGATCTTGGCTTTTTCAGCGGCTTCTTTCAGACGCTGCATCGCCAACGGATCGTTGCGCAGATCCATGCCCTGCTCTTTCTTGAACTCTTCCACCAGATAGTTGATCAGGCGGCTGTCGAAGTCTTCACCACCCAGGTGGGTATCACCGTTGGTTGCCAGAACTTCGAAGGTTTTTTCACCGTCAACGTCGTCGATCTCAATGATTGAGATATCGAAAGTACCGCCACCCAGGTCATAAACCGCGATGGTACGGTTGCCCACTTCTTTGTCCAGGCCATAAGCCAGGGCCGCAGCAGTCGGTTCGTTGATGATACGTTTCACTTCCAGACCTGCGATACGGCCAGCATCTTTGGTCGCCTGACGCTGAGCATCGTTGAAGTAGGCAGGAACGGTGATAACCGCTTCAGTTACCGGTTCACCCAGGTAATCTTCCGCCGTTTTCTTCATTTTCTTCAGGACTTCCGCAGAGATCTGCGGTGGTGCCATTCTCTGGCCCTTCACTTCCAGCCAGGCGTCACCGTTATCGGCAGCGACGATGCTGTAAGGCATGATAGCCTTGTCACGCTGTGCTTCTTCATCCTGGAAGCGACGGCCAATCAGGCGCTTGATCGCAAACAGGGTGTTTTGTGGGTTGGTAACAGCCTGACGCTTAGCAGGCTGGCCAACCAGAATTTCACCATCCTGGGTATATGCGATGATTGAAGGAGTGGTGCGATCGCCTTCGGCATTCTCCAGCACGCGCGCCTTGCCACCATCCATAATTGCTACACAAGAGTTGGTTGTACCCAGGTCGATACCAATAATTTTGCCCATCTAAACATCTCCACTAATAAATTCATAATCGGTCAGGTTGCTAACTATATGCGGGCGTTTTTTTGCTTTTCAACTGCCCGGCATCTCAGAGTTACCCGCGGTCAGCAACTGCGGTTGCCAATAAGATGGGGCCATCCACACCAGCATCAAGGGGCTGGGCAAAAAAAATTTCGTTTTTATCCGCAGCCAGATCATTGTTTCCTGACGTGGGGATCATTATGATGCCGCGCGCTCTGATGGAAGTTATGGGTTTTTCGGCCATTCAGACCAATTATTAAATTACCTATCCATTTTCGTTACAATTCTGTTATCGCAGAGGACATATGCACTCCAACAAGTTGGCAAATCCCGGCCCCCTGGGTCTGATGGGCTTCGGGATGACTACCGTCTTGCTGAACCTGCACAACGCGGGCTTTTTCCCACTGACTTCCGTCATCATCAGTATGGGGATTTTCTTCGGTGGCATGGCTCAGATTTTTGCCGGTATTCTTGAGTTCAAGAAAGGCAACACCTTCGGCTTGACCGCCTTCACCTCTTACGGCTGTTTCTGGCTGAGCCTGGTAGGCATCCTGCTGTTGCCACGCATGGGCCTGGCAGAACCGACCGACGCGAACGTCCTCGGCATCTACCTGGCACTGTGGGGCGTCTTCACCCTGTTCATGTTCTTCGGCACGCTGCGCACCAACCGCGGGTTGCAGTTCGTGTTTGCCAGCCTGACCGTGCTGTTCGCACTGTTGGCCGTCGGCAACATCACCGGTAACCACGCGATCCTGACGTTCGCCGGTTACGAAGGCATTATCTGTGGTGCCAGCGCGATCTATCTGGCAATGGCTGAGGTGATCAACGAACAGTTGGGCCGCACCGTACTGCCAATCGGCCCGGTGAAAGTTCAGCAGGCCACACCTGCTGCTGTTACTGCATAAATCCGTACTAACGTGATATGAAAAAACCCTGCGGTGTTCAATCGCAGGGTTTTTTATTGGGCTAAAATCGCTTAGCTCAAGAGCGGCTTTTCACTGTTCAGGTCGCGACGCAGGTAGATCCCCAGCAGCAGGCCGAGCGTCGACAATGCCAGCATATAGTAAGCGGGCGCTAACGGGGTTAACTTCATGATCAGCGTGACAAATACCGGAGTTAAACCACCAAAAATCGCGTATGCCACGTTGTAGGAGAACGAAATCCCGCTAAATCGCACTTCCGCCGGGAAAGCCCGCACCAGCACGTAAGGCACCGCGCCGACGATCCCCACGCTGAAGCCAACCAGCGCGTAGGTGGCAAACAGCATTTCCGGATGTGTTGCCACCGACTGATAGAACAGCCAACTGCACCCCGCCAACAGCAAACTGCCGACGATAAAGGTTTTGCTGGCACCAAAGCGGTCCGCCGCAGAACCAGAGACGATACAGCCAGCAAACAGCATGATGATCGCGATGCTGTTGGCCTGTAGTGACAGCGCCGGGGCTATGCCAAACTGTTTTTGTAGGTAGGTGGGCGTCATCAGGATCACCACCACAATGCCTGCCGACAACAGCCAGGTCAGCAACATCGAGACCGCGATCTCTTTACGGTGATTCATCACCACCGATTTCAGCGGTAGCTCTTCTGCCAGCGCTTTGCGCGTCTGCATCTCGATAAAGATTGGCGTTTCCTGCAACCAGCGGCGCAGATACATGGCAAACAGGCCGAAGATGCCACCCAGGAAGAACGGGATACGCCAGCCTCCGTCATGAATAGCCTGTTGGCTGAGCGTGGTATTGATAATGGTGGCCACCAGCGAGCCGAGCAGGATACCGGCCGTCAGGCCAGCAGTGAGCGTGCCACAGGCGAAACCAATGCGTTTACGCGGCACATGCTCCGCCACAAACACCCAGGCACCAGGGACTTCACCACCGATCGCCGCGCCTTGCAGAACCCGCATCAACAGCAGCAGCAACGGTGCGGCGATGCCGATATTGGCATAGGTGGGCAGCATCCCCATCGCCAACGTCGGTAACGCCATCAGCAGAATGCTCAGGCTGAACATCTTTTTACGGCCCACCAGATCGCCGAAGTGCGCCATGATAATGCCGCCCAGTGGCCGAGCCAGATAGCCCGCCGCAAAGATACCGAAGGTCTGCACCTGGCGCAGCCACTCTGGCATATCCGCCGGGAAGAACAGATCGCCCATTACCGCAGCAAAGAAAACAAAAATGATGAAGTCATAAAACTCCAACGCACCGCCCAGAGCAGCCAACGTCAGAGTCTTATAATCTTGCCGGTTGAGCCGGCGATTATTATCGTGATGCATAAGATACCGTTAGAGGAAACAGGAAAGACACAGAAAGCATAACGGCTGACTGTAAAAAGTTTCTTACTATAACGGCAAAATACTTTCACACCAGATGCGCTGAAGGTTATCCCGCAGATTGCTGAAATTTAGAGATTTATCTCGCGCCGCGCATTCTTGGGACGAAATGCTGCTACCACAGCCTCGTGGGTCTCTACATAAGGGCCTTCGAGCAGTTGGATGCAATAAGGCACGCTGGCAAAAATACCGTGCACTACCACCTTGCCTGCCGCGTCCTTCACCCCTTCCAGCGTTTCTTTAATCGATTTGGGTTGCCCCGGCAGATTGATGATCAACGCCTGTTTACGGATCGCGCCAACCTGGCGTGAAAGAATTGCCGTTGGCACATAGTGTAGGCTGATTTGGCGCATTTGCTCGCCAAAACCCGGCATTACCCGATCGGCAATCGCCAGCGTAGCGTCAGGAGTGACGTCACGCCGGGACGGACCGGTGCCGCCGGTAGTCAACACCAGATGGCAGCCCATTTCATCAACCAGCTCACACAACGTATGCTCAATCAGCGTCTGCTCGTCAGGGATCAGTCGGGTTTCCAGGGTGAACGGCGTTGCCAAAGCGCTGCCCAGCCACTCTTCCAGCGCCGGGATCCCTTTATCCTGATAAACGCCCCCTGAAGCGCGGTCCGAAATAGAAACCAAACCAATGCGTAATGTATCCATGTTTTACCTCTGTCTTATGCCCCGATTACCGAAGGGAGATGAATGACGGGAGTATAGGGGGTTTGCCCGATGAGGTGGATATTCAGGTATAAAAAAAGGTGGCCGAGGCCACCTTCTGCACGACTTTTCGTAATTACAGCAAGTCGGCGATCATTTTTTCGAGCTTGCCCTGGTCTACGGCAAACTTGCGGATACCGTCGGTCAGTTTCTCAACCGCCATTGGATCCTGGTTGTGCTGCCAGTAGAACTCAGGCTCGGTCAGCGGTGCCGGACGCGCTTTCACTTCGCCGGTATAAGACAGTTTACGCTCCAGTGCGCCTTCGCTCTCCGCCAGCTCTTTCAGCAGTGCAGGGGCGATGGTCAGACGATCGCAGCCCGCCAGTTCGATGATTTCACCGACGTTACGGAAGCTGGCGCCCATCACCACCGTTTCATAGCCGTGCTGCTTGTAATACTGATAAATTTCAGACACTGAAACCACGCCCGGATCTTCGTGCGGAGCAAACTCTTTCTTGTCGCCATTGGCTTTGTACCAGTCAAGGATACGGCCAACGAACGGCGAGATCAGGTACACGCCAGCTTCGGCGCAGGCACGTGCCTGAGCGAAGGAGAACAGCAGCGTCAGGTTACAGTTGATGCCTTCTTTTTCCAGGCGCTCGGCCGCACGGATGCCCTGCCAGGTGGAGGCCAGTTTGATCAGGATGCGATCGTTGCTGATGCCCGCTTCGTTATACAGTTTGATCAGGCGCTTGGCTTTGGCAACGCTGGCTTCGGTATCATAAGACAGACGCGCGTCTACTTCGGTGGAAATGCGGCCCGGGACCAGTTTCAGGATCTCCAGACCAATGTTGACGGCCAGCTTGTCTGCGGCATCGGCAACCTGCTGATCGCGATCGTTGCTCTGCTCGCGCGCCCAGGCAATGGCTTCATCAATCAGTTTGCGGTATTCAGGAATTTGCGCTGCATTGAGGATCAGCGAAGGGTTGGTGGTGGCATCTTGCGGTTGATATAGCTTCATTGCAGCGATATCACCCGTATCCGCAACTACCGTAGTCAGCTGGCGTAGGGACGTTAATTTATCGGTCATGTTGGCATTATCTCATCGTTTGTGCATGAACTTTTGGCATCGTTCAACCATGCCTTGTCCTGATAATAACATGCACGTAGCCCGGCGCAAGGCAGGAAAATCACGCGCTGGCGGCGGTTGTTTTATCCTTGTGCGAGCAACCGGTTACGCACCGATAATTCGCAATTACCGAAGCAATGCCACGGCATTATCGCGCTGTCCCCCCTGAAAATTATGTTAAATTCCCGCCAACTTTTTATTCACCGCAACAATCCAGATAGAAGGCTGTAATTCCCGTCAATGGGATGATTTTAGCCAAGTTCTTGTAGAGAACTGACTCAAGTTTTCCGAACCAAGGTCGAAGAACCAGAGGTGCAGTAATCTTAACAAGGAGAAACATGTGACGGATCTGATTAACTTTATCAATAACATCCTGTGGAGTTCAGTACTGATCTATTTGCTGTTGGGTGCCGGCATCTACTTCACCTTACGTACCCGCTTTATTCAAATTCGTCACTTCAACCATATGTTTTCCGTGCTGAAGAACAGCACCAAAAGCGACGGTGCGGGTATTTCATCCTTCCAGGCACTATGCACTTCATTAGCCGCTCGTGTCGGCACCAACAACCTTACCGGCGTGGCGATAGCGCTTACGGCTGGCGGCCCCGGCGCCATCTTCTGGATGTGGGCGATCGCGTTTATCGGCATGGCGACCTCTTTCATTGAGAGTACCCTGGCACAGCTCTACAAAACCAAAGACGATAACGGCCACTACCGTGGCGGCCCGGCCTACTATATGGAAAAAGGCTTGGGTATGCGCTGGATGGGCGTGATGTTCTCCATTTTCCTGCTGATCGCATTCGGCCTGGTGTTCAATGCGGTACAGGCCAACTCCATCGCCCTGGCCAGTTCCGTGGCCTTTAACATCGACCCCATGTACGTCGGCATAGTGTTGGTGGTACTGAGCGCCATGGTGATCTTTGGCGGTATCCGCGCCATCGCCCGCGTCGCAGAAAAAATCGTACCGTTTATGGCCTTGGCTTACCTCCTGCTGGCGCTGTGGATCATCGGTCTGAATATTGAGCATATGCCAGCCATCCTGGCGTTGATCTTCAAAAGCGCTTTTGGCGTGCAGGAAGTCGCTGCCGGTACCCTGGGCTACGGGATCTCCCAGGCCATGACTCAGGGTATACAACGCGGGCTGTTTTCTAACGAAGGCGGGATGGGATCGGCCCCCAACGTGGCCGCTTCCGCTACCCCTTATCCGCCACACCCTGCCTCGCAGGGCTATGTGCAGATGCTTGGCGCATTTGTTGATACCATCGTCATTTGCAGCGCAACGGCGGCGATAATCTTGGCCTCTGGTGCACTGGATAGTCCCCCGTCCGACATCAGCGGCATCGATCTGACCCAGCGGGCCATGGCCAGCGCCGTCGGTTCCTGGGGCGCGCCCTTTGTCGCGATCGCCGTTTTCCTGTTTGCCTTTACCTCTATCATTGCCAATTATGCCTATGCCGAGAACAACCTGATCTTCCTCAAGCACCACCATCCGACAAAGCTGACGATTTTCCGCTGCTTTGCCTTGGGGATGGTGATGTTTGGCTCTATGGCAGAATTATCCACGGTGTGGAAAATGGCGGACATCTCGATGGCGCTGATGGCGATCACCAATCTGACCGCTATCTTGTTACTGTCCGACGTGGCCTTCAAATTGGCCAAGGATTACAACTACCAGCGTTCACTTGGCAAGCTGCCCACCTTTGACATCAACCACTACCCGGAGCTGGGATCCCAACTCGAATCGGGGATCTGGAAGCCGAGCAGGCAGAGTTAATCCTCCAGGGCGTGCGTAAAGTGCGCCCTATCACAGCCATACCTCCTGGTCTTGCGCGCTTTTTGCTACAGTAGCCACATGTTGATAAACAGGATGTGACCATGCTCATTATTATTTCACCTGCCAAAACCCTCGATTATGCAAGTCCGTTAGCCACCGAACGCTTTACTCAGCCCGAATTGTTGGATCAATCGCAAAAGCTGATCAAAATCTGCCGTAAGTTGACCCCGGCACAAATTTCCGGCCTGATGAGCATCAGCGATAAGCTCGCGGGCCTGAATGCCGCACGCTTTGGCGAATGGCAGCCTGATTTCACCCCGGACAATGCTCGTCAGGCGCTGTTGGCGTTTAAAGGCGACGTTTATACCGGCTTACAGGCGCAAGACTTCAGCGAAGAGGATTTCGACTTCGCACAGCAGCATCTGCGGATGCTCTCTGGCCTGTACGGGGTGCTGCGCCCGCTGGACCTGATGATGCCTTACCGGCTGGAGATGGGGATCAGGCTGGAGAACCCGCAGGGCAAAGATCTATACAGCTTCTGGGGCGAGCGGATCACCGAAAAGCTGAATCAGGCCCTGGAGCAGCAAGGCGATGATGTGGTGGTGAACCTGGCTTCGGATGAATACTTCAAATCGGTAAAACCGGCCAAGCTGCGCGGTACGCTGATCAAGCCGGTATTCCTGGACGAGAAAAACGGCAAGTACAAAGTCATCAGCTTCTACGCCAAGAAAGCGCGCGGGCTGATGAGCCGCTTTATCATCAAGAATCGCTTGGAGCACAGAGAACAGCTGGTTGATTTCAATCTGGAAGGGTATGCCTTCGATGAGGCGGCTTCGGCAGGTAATGAGCTGGTGTTCAAACGCCCGGAGCAGTGAGAAATCCGTTCCCTCTCTCAACAAGGAGAGGGAACGGGTTTTATCAGACTGGCAACGTCATCATGAATTGGCGCAATGCGGCAAAATCCGCCGCCATATTATGCGACAACAGCGGCAACTGTGCGCGCACCGCCAAGGCCTGTGGTAACGGTAACTCCTGGCCGAGGATCTCTTCAACGCTTTCCTTGAACTTGGCCGGATGTGCCGTGCCCAGGAACAGACCAAACTCCCCTGCCTGCAGTTGATCGCGCAGAACGCGGTAGGCGATCGCCGCATGAGGCTCTGAAAGGTAGCCCAAGGCAGCCAACTCCTTCATGGTTTCCTTGGTGGTTTCATCGCTCACCGCGCCATGGGCCAACTCCTTCAACTGCCAGATTTTACGGCGGAACAGCTCTTCCACACGCGGCCAGTTGTTAGGCTGGCTGACGTCCATCGCATTGGATAACGTCGCCACGGTGGCGTTTGGCTGCCAATCACCGGTGGTCAGGAAGCGTGGCACGGTGTCGTTAGCATTGGTGGCGGCGATAAAGCGTTTCACCGGCAGCCCCAGGGATTTCGCCAGCAGCCCGGCGGTCAAGTCGCCAAAGTTGCCGCTTGGCACGGAAATCACCAACTGATTGCGGGCTTCCTGCGGCAGTTGCGCCACGGCTTCAAAGTAGTAGCAGATTTGCGCCAGCAGGCGGCTGATATTGATCGAGTTGGCCGAGTTCAGGTGAACGGCCTCTTTCAGTTCCTGATCGTCAAACGCCTGCTTCACCAACGCCTGGCAGGCGTCAAAGTCGCCATCGATAGCGATGGTGTGGATGTTGCCACCCAACGTGCAGAACAGCTTTTCCTGAAGCGAACTGATCTTGCCCTGTGGATAGAGGATCACCACGCGCACGTTTTTCAGGCCGTAGAAGGCATGAGCAACGGCTGCGCCGGTGTCACCGGAGGTTGCAGTCAAGATGGTCACTGGCTGATCGCCCGCGACTTCCGCCAGCATCTGCGCCATAAAGCGGCCGCCGAAGTCTTTGAACGCCAGCGTCGGGCCGTGGAACAGCTCCAGGCAGGCGACATCGCTCTCCACCTGTGCCACCGGGGCCGGGAACTCAAACGCGGCCTTCACCCGCTTGTACAGCGCCTCTTCGCCGATCTCGTCGCCAATAAAAGCGGACAGGATCTTGCTGCTGCGAGTGACAAAGTCCATCTCCAGCAGCTTATCAATCTCGGTCAGTTCGAATTCTGGCAGTTCCAGCGGGAAAAACAGCCCTTGCTGCTTACCCAGGCCCTGTTTGATAGCCTGCGCGAAGCTGACCTGTTCGTTATGATCTTTCAGATTGTACAGTTTCATGCGTTATCCCAATAGTCGAGCGCCAGCGGTATCCAGGCGGCAAATATGAACAAAACCTTCGTCGTTTTGCAGGTAATGGTTGGTCAGCCAATCGGCCATGCGTTGCGCCGTTGCGCCGTCATCACAGACCGCAAACAACGTCGGGCCGGAGCCGGAAATGCCGCAGGCCAAGGCACCGATATCCTGTGAGGCTTTACGCGCTTCAGCAAAGCCTGGCAACAGGCGGGTGCGATAAGGCTCGGCAATCACGTCCTGCATCAGCTTGGCCGCCAGACGCGGTTGCTGAGTGTGACAAGCGTGAATAAAGCCCGCCAGATAACGGCCATGGCTGATACAGTCCTGGCGGCGGTATTGCGCGGGCAGAATGGCACGCGCCTCTGCGGTGGATACCTTGATGCCCGGATAGGCCATCACCCACAGCCAGTCTTTAAAGCCAGGCACTTCCTGGCTGATGATCCCTTCTTCTTCCAGCATCAACTGCAAGCCGCCCAGATAGCACGGCGCAACGTTATCGTAATGCACGCTGCCGGAAATACGCCCTTCCAGTTCGCCCATCAGGGCCAGCAGTTGTGTCTCGTTGAGCGGGCGATCGCAAAATTCGTTCATCGCCATCAGACCAGCCACCACCGAGCAAGCGCTGGAGCCCAGCCCGGAACCGATCGGCATGTTCTTCTCCAGCCGCATCGCTACCGGTACTTCACGGCCAATCGCCTGGCAGAAACGCTCCCAGCACTGGTAAACAATGTTCTCTTTAGGATCGCTCGGCAGCTTGCTGACAAAACGCCCGCCATTTTCCAGGCTGAAGCGGCTGGCCGCTTCTACACTGACGCAATCCCCCAGCAGCGTGCCGTCGATAGGGGAAACCGCAGCTCCCAGCACATCGAACCCGACGCTGACGTTACCAATTGAGGCCGGTGCATACACCTTAACCATATTAGACTCCCAACTTCCATGACAGTGTGCGCAACAGATCGGCAAATACCCCGGCCGCCGTCACATCATTACCGGCACCATAACCGCGCAGCACCAGCGGTAATGGCTGATAGTAACGGCTGTAGAAGGCCAGGGCGTTCTCACCGTTCTTCACTTTATACAACGGATCGTTGCCGTCTACCGCATCAATACGTACCAGGCAGCGGCCTTCTTCGATGGCACCCACATAACGCAGCACCTTACCTTCCGCGGCAGCAGCAGCCACACGGCGGTTAAATTCGGCATCCAATTCCGGCAGGCGGGCAATAAAGTTCTCCACATCACCGCTGGCATCAAACGACGGAGGTAACACCGATTCGACTTCAATATCGCTCAGTTCGAGCGTATAGCCTGCTTCACGCGCCAGGATCAGCAGCTTGCGAGCGACATCCATCCCCGAGAGGTCATCACGCGGATCTGGCTCGGTGTAACCGAGGGCCTTGGCCTGCAAGGTGGCCTCTGACAGCGACATCCCCTCATCCAGTTTACCGAAGATAAAGGACAGTGATCCCGACAAAATACCGGTGAAACGCACCAACTCATCGCCCGCATTGAGCAGGTTCTGCAGGTTTTCAATCACCGGCAGGCCCGCACCCACGTTGGTGTCATACAGGAACTTGCGGCGAGAACCGGCTGCGGCGGTGCGCAGTTGCTGGTAATAATTCATCGACGAGGTGTTGGCCTTCTTGTTTGGCGTTACCACGTGGAAACCATCGGCCAGGAAATCGGCATACTGATCGGCCACTGCCTGGCTGGAGGTACAGTCGACAATCACCGGATTGAGCAGGTGGCACTCTTTCACCAGGCGGATCAGGCGGCCCAGATTGAAAGGCTCTTTGGCTTCGGCCAGTTCGTCCCGCCAGCTTTCCAGCGAGATACCGTGTACGTTGGTCAACATCGCCCGTGAGTTGGCAATGCCACAGATGCGCAGATCGATGTGCTTTTGCTTCAGCCAAGGCTGCTGGCGATAAACCTGCTCGATCAGTGCCCCACCAACGCCGCCCACGCCAATTACAAACACTTCGATCACCTGATCGGTGTTGAACAGCATCTGATGGCTGACGCGCACACCGGTGGTGGCGGAATCATTATCAACCACCACGGAGATTGAACGCTCGGAAGAGCCTTGAGCGATCGCCACGATATTGATGTTGGCGCGAGCCAAAGCAGAGAAGAAGCGCGCAGAGATGCCACGCAAGGTGCGCATACCGTCGCCGACGACCGAGATGATTGCCAGGCGCTCCATCACATCCAGCGGCTCCAGCACGCCGTCTTTCAGCTCCAGGTAGAATTCGTCCTCCAGGGCACGACGAGCGCGTTGCAGCTCGCTCTGGGGCACACAGAAGCTGATGCTGTATTCGGAAGAGGACTGGGTGATCAACACCACCGAGATCCCGGCGCGTGACATCACGGCAAACACACGTGCCGCCATGCCGACCATGCCTTTCATACCAGGGCCGGACACGTTGATCATCGCCATATTGTTCAGATTGGTGATGCCCTTTACCGGCGTATCATCAGCCACGCTTTCGCCACCGATCAGGGTGCCGGGAGCTTGTGGGTTGGCGGTGTTTTTAATCAGGCAAGGGATTTGGAACTGGGCAATCGGGGTGATGGTACGCGGGTGGAGAACTTTGGCGCCGAAGTAGGAGAGCTCCATCGCCTCGCGGTAGGACATCGACTTCAATAATCGGGCATCCGGCACGGTACGCGGATCGCAGGTATAAACCCCGTCCACATCGGTCCAGATCTCGCAACAGTCGGCACGCAGGCAAGCGGCCAGCACGGCGGCGGAATAATCGGAGCCGTTGCGCCCCAGCACGACCAGTTCGCCTTTGTCGTTACCGGCAGTAAAGCCCGCCATCAGGACGATATGGTCAGAAGGAATGGCCGCTGCAGCGATACGGAGAGTGGACTCGGCAATATCAACGGTCGACTCCAGATAGTGGCCCTGAGCCAGCAGCTTCTCTACCGGGTTAATCACCGTCACCGGGTAGCCCTTGGCTTTGAAGACGCCTTCCATGATGGCAATAGAGAGTTTTTCACCCCGGCAGATGATGGCCGCATTGACGCTATCCGGGCACTGCCCCAACAACGCCACGCCATGCAGTACCTGTTTGAGCTGCGCGAACTCCTGCTCGACCAGTGCCTTGAGGCGATCGTACTCAAAGCCAGGCAGCGCCTTGGCCAAACCGCTGAGCAGGTCGGCAAAGATGCGCTCGGCGTCGCTCATGGTTGGCAGAATATCCTGGCCGGCTACCGTTTTTTCAATCATCGCCACCAGGTGATTGGTGATTTTGGCCGGTGCGGACAATACCGTGGCTACCTGTCCCTGGCGTGCATTGTTCTCCACGATATCGGCAACGCGCAGAAAACGTTCCGCATTCGCTACCGAGGTTCCACCAAATTTAAGCACTCGCATTTCTGTTATCTCCTGAATTTATGCCGAAAAAAAAGCCCGCACTGGTTAGGTGCGGGCTTTTTTCTTCTGTTTCCTGTACGCGTCAGCCCGCCCCGTTACCTGTGGTATCGGTGGTGGTAATAATTGTCGTATTCAGGCTGATGTTTCGCATTTTGTCTGTCTGTCTCATTAGAATCTCTGTCCCCTCTATTGGTTAAAGCAATCGCCTGGCCAAGTCAAATTATTTCTTTGTTTTGCCTATTTACTGGCCATAGTGGGATCTGCGCGATGAAGCCGATAAAAAAACGGAATTGCAGAACAAAAAATCACAACAAAGCCGATTAAATAGTGAATAACACCAGACAAGCAACAGAAAACGCCTACATCACTTCGTCAGTTTTTTTTCAATATCATGCAGCAACCGGTGCAGCATGACAGTGTCGCGCTGCTGCAATACCCCGAGCCGCTGGTGTAACCAATCGCGCAATTTTTGGTCATCTGCCACGTCCAGCGCCTGTAACAGGCGATCTGCCCGTTGCCGCAACGCATTGAGCTGCCCGGCATCGGCCAGGGGTTCCTGCTGCGCGCTGACTGACATTAACTGCGCCAGTTGATAGCAATACACCATCACCGCCTGGCCGAGGTTCAACGAAGGATAATCGGCCACCATTGGGACGCCGGTCAGCAGATCGGCCAACGCCAGCTCTTCATTGGTCAGGCCCGAGTCTTCACGGCCAAACACCAGTGCAGCCTGATGCACCCATTGCTGGCGTTCCGCCAACTGCTCCGTCAGTTGCTGAGGGGTACAGTAATAATGGAAGCGTGCGCGGCTGCGAGCGGTGGTCGCAACGGTAAAGTCCACGTCTGCCAATGCCTCTTGCAGGGTAGAAAACGTCTGCACCGCATCCAGAATATCGCCAGCACCGTGGGCGACCCAGCGGGCAGCGGGCTGAAGATGGGCCTCGCTGTCGACGATGCGCAACGAGGTGAAGCCCATGGTTTTCATCGCCCGCGCCGCTGCGCCAACATTTTCCGCCCGAGCGGGCGCGACTAACACGATATGAAGCTGCATCAAGACTCCAGAAAAATAAAGAGAATAGTTCTTTGACTGTTGGGATTTGTCTGATTATATTTACAAACGATTAACATCGTAAATGACCGCTTGCTATAATATTATTAAACAGGCACTTCATCCTATAAAGCAGACGAAACATTCATAACTACAGGTTAAGTTTTAATTTTCATTAAAAACAAAGCACTGTATTTTCACCCCAGACAGTTAGCTTTCAATTGTAACGCATCGGCCCCAACAAAGCTGAATCGTTCACAGAATTTGACGATCTGTGACTTAACTTGGCAGTTCTGTAAGTGTTTTTCACAAAACTGTTAACGTGCTACAATTGAATTTGATATATGTCAACAAAGCGTAGTTTTGTTAGGTGATGAATTCGGCACACACTGTTATATTGCTGTTAATAGGGTTAGGATATGCGCCGTTTTGGCATCATTCGGGGTGGTAAAAAATAGCCCCCCCACCCAGCTAGCGATCTTGTTGACATTGATGGAAAGCGCATCAAGAACGAGTTTACGTACTGTAGTCGTTTGGTAATTGAGGGAACGTGAGCGGTATCTCTGCCCTCCATGGAAGAACACCAAGACTGCTGTACTTCCTATTTTCTATTTTGTTGGCAATTTTAGGTAGCAAATATGCAGACCCCGCACATTCTGATTGTCGAAGACGAGTTAGTCACTCGTAACACCCTGAAGAGCATTTTCGAGGCGGAAGGCTACATTGTTCATGAAGCCAATGACGGTGCAGAAATGCACAACATCCTGTCCGAAAATGATATCAACCTGGTTATCATGGATATCAACCTGCCAGGCAAGAACGGCCTGCTGCTGGCGCGTGAACTACGCGAACAGGCCAGCGTCGCGCTGATGTTCCTGACCGGTCGTGATAATGAAGTCGATAAAATTCTCGGCCTGGAAATCGGCGCCGATGACTATATCACCAAACCGTTCAACCCACGCGAACTGACCATTCGTGCGCGCAACCTGCTGTCACGCACCATGAATCTGGGTAGCGTCGGCGAAGAGCGCAAGCTGGTTGAGAGCTACAAGTTCAACGGTTGGGAGCTGGACATCAACAGCCGCTCTCTGATCGGCCCTGCTGGCGAGCAGTACAAACTGCCACGCAGCGAATTCCGCGCCATGCTGCACTTCTGTGAAAACCCGGGCAAGATCCAGTCCCGTGGTGAGTTGCTGAAGAAAATGACTGGCCGTGAGTTGAAGCCGCATGACCGTACCGTAGACGTGACCATCCGTCGTATTCGTAAGCACTTCGAATCCACGCCGGACACGCCGGAAATCATTGCCACCATTCATGGTGAAGGTTACCGCTTCTGCGGCGATCTGGAAGAATAAGCCTGTCTTAACGTCACAGGTTAAAAAGGGTTCAGCTTGCTGAACCCTTTTTTATTGAGACCAGACGCGATGCCATCTGAATGGGCTCACAACGTAGGGGGCGCTGTATACTGCGCCCGTCTGGATTACTTGGCTTCACCCCAAGGGATGATTGGCACCGCGCTCAGGGCATTTTTCGGTGAACCATCTACCACCCGATCGGAATAGCTCAGGTAGATCAGCGCATTGCGATTGGCATCATAAAAACGTACTACCTGCAGCTTTTTGAACACCAAAGAGGTGCGCTTCTGGAACACCACGGTTCCTTCAGCCTTGCCCTTCTTAATCTTGTCGCTCAGCTCAATCGGGCCAACCTGCTGGCAAGAAATGGCCGCATCCGAGGTATCCTCTGCCAGCCCTAACCCCCCCTTTATCCCACCGGTTTTAGCCCGGCTGATATAACAAGTTACATTTTTAACATCAGGATCGTCGAACGCTTCAACCACAATTTTATGATCTGGACCAAACAGTTTGAACACCGTATCGACCGATCCTACCTGTTCCGCCTGCGCGCTATTAACCGTTGCGCAAACCAGACCGAACAAAAATATCCATCCTTTTTTCATTCACTTAACTCCAATAGAACAGCGTGTTAAATCACAGGGCTGCTAATAAGAACGCCGATGCTTCAGGTCATAGAAATGGGTTTTCCTCGGCCCAGGCAGCTCTTTTTAGCACAGAGAGCGAAAAAAATCTTTGGGAGTCGTGGAGGAAAAAAGTTGCTATTATGCGGCATCGTCATCGCTTAATGCCTGTTAACACCAGTTTTCCCCCGCTTCCCGCAACGCATATCGCAAAAGCGCCGTATGTAATGCAACTGATTGATCAATAAGTCAGTGAGCATCAGGTATCAGCATGACAAATCAAACAGTTCGGGTTCCGAACCTGAAGCTCTACGAGGAAGATCTATGGATCAAGCCGGTATCATTCGTGATCTGCTTAGCTGGCTGGAAAGCCATTTGGACCAACCTTTGTCACTGGATAACGTGGCGGCAAAAGCGGGTTACTCTAAATGGCATCTGCAACGGATGTTTAAGGATATCACTGGGAACGCCATCGGCGCCTATATTCGGGCAAGAAGGTTGTCCAAAGCCGCCGTCGCATTACGCCTCACCAGTCGGCCTATTCTGGATATTGCTTTGCAGTATCGTTTCGACTCACAGCAGACCTTCACTCGCGCATTCAAAAAACAGTTTGCGCAAACCCCGGCGCTGTATCGCCGTTCTGAAGACTGGAACGCCTTCGGCATGTGCCCGCCAATACGTCTGGGCGCCTTTACGCTGCCACATCCAGAGTTTGTCACACTACCAGAGCTGGACCTGATCGGCCTGACGCAGAGCTACTCCTGTACGTTAGAGCAAATCTCCAACTTCCGCTCCGAGCTGCGTACCCAATTCTGGCAACAGTACCTGGGGCAGATAGAAACCCTGCCACCGGTGCTTTACGGCCTGCACCACTCGCGGCCAAGCCAGGAAAAAGACGACGAGCAGGAAGTGCTGTATACCACTGCCCTGGAGGCGCAACACGTTCCGACCAAGGTGCAGGAAGGCCAGCCGATCACGCTGCAGGGTGGTGAATATGCCATGTTCAGCTATCAGGGGCCAGCATCCGGCCTGCAGGACTTTATCCTGATACTGTACGGCACTTGCCTGCCAGCATTGGAACTGACCCGTCGCAAAGGGCACGATATTGAGCGCTTCTATCCGCAAGGTGACCGGCGTCCGCCTCAGCCACCCAGCGAGATCCGTTGCGACTATCTGATCCCGATCCGCCGTTAGCGCTGTAGCTCATCCAACGCGGGCATGTCCAGATGCGAGATATCGCCCGCACTTTCCACAATCCAGCCTGGAGCCAACCAAGGGCTTTGCTGATAGTCGACGCGTGACAACGAGCAGTTGCGCAAACGCAGACGGCGCTCGGCATAGGCCGGTAGCCCTAAAACTGTCCCGATCAGGCACCCCAGCGCGATGCCGTGGCTGACAATCAACGGCTTGCTGCCTTGCGGCAGTTCCAGGCACGCTGTCAGCGCCGCATGCATCCGCGTGGCCAACTCTGTCATAGATTCACCTTGAGGGATACGGCCGTCAGCAGTACCATCGACCATCTGTTTACGCCACAGCTCTTCCTGCGGTGTCAGGCTGTCGATCAAACGTTCTTCCAGAACGCCCATATGCAGTTCACGCAGCCGGGCATCTACCATAACGTCGCAACCGCAAGCGTCCGCAATGATTTGCGCGGTCTGACGGGTGCGGCCCAGATCGCTGGAAATCACGTGCGTCACGCCCTCACGGCTAACGCGTTTGCCAACCAGATGAGCCTGGTGAACGCCAGTGGCGGTTAATGGGCTGTCGGATTGGCCCTGAATGCGGCGTGCTGCGTTCCATTCCGTTTCGCCGTGGCGAACGAGGTATACCTGTAACATTATGCTTTTCCGTTATACTGCGTGAAACTTGAGTTTATCTGTGGCTCGTGCCTTGCACTACGCATAACTTGCCGCCATCAAAAATCATGGCAAGACACAGCCCCACTTTAAGGAAGCTAAAGCCGTTATGTATCATGTTATCGCTGCAACTACCAACCCGGCAAAGATCAGGGCTATTCAACTGGCTTTTGAAGATACCTTTGGCGCAGACCAATGCCGCATAGAATCGGTTGACGTCGCCAGCGGCGTTTCACTGCAACCCATTGGCAATACCGAAACCCGTACCGGCGCACGCCAACGCGTGATGGAAGCGCGGCAGGTGCGGCCAGAAGCCGACTTTTGGGTCGGAGTAGAAGCCGGGATCGAAGAAAATATGACGTTCGCCTGGATGACGGTAGAGAACCCAACGACCCGTGGCGAATCGCGTTCTGCCAGCCTGATGCTGCCAGAATCAATTTTACAGGGTATTCGAGCTGGTCGCGAGTTAGGCGATGAAATGGCCTTGATCACCGGCAATAGCGAAGTCAAACGTCAGGGGGGAGCGATCGGTATCTTTACCGACGGTCGGCTGAGCCGCACCAGCGTTTACCATCAGGCACTGCTGCTGGCGCTGGTGCCGTTTCACAATCCGATTTACCGCAGCCACAACAGCAATAATACGCCGCAGCAATAAGCCACCAGGGGTGATGGCTTCACCCCAGTAATTGCTGTTCCAACCACTGTTTCAGCGCTGGCGTCGCCATCTTCAGGCTGTTTGACCCTCTGGTGATGGTTGCGATACCGGCCCCGAGCTCATTCTTCAGCTCGCGCTGGCTCATTTCGCCACGCATCAGTTCCTGAATAATCCGCACCCGTGTCCCCAGCGCAGTACGCTCATCCGGCGTCAGCAGCAGTTGCATCAACGGTTGGTGTAAATCCTGATCGAACGAGCTCTGCAGCAGTGCGACAAAGCGCAGCCAATCTTCATTGCCTTGTTCTGAAAGAGCGGGGTCGTTTAGCGATAATTGCGTCATGCCAGCCACCATACTATTTAACTAGTACAGCAGCATAGCATAGACCAGGTAGCCGTCAAAATGCCGCTGACGTTAAGCTAAATAGCTGCATGTATTGGTGCGACAGGTGGGGGCCATGCAGAACGCCGACACGCCGTAAACTCATCCCTGAGGGCTCGAATCGCGCATCCTTGCGCTCAACGGTCGGCTAATCTGCATGGCCCCCACCTGCCTCTGACTTTCGTGGTGCGGTATTAAACACCGTTATTTAGGTAACTATCTTATCGAGAATTAGTAGCGTCTTTGCCACTCGGCATCCGTCAATACCTTCGCTGGTCGATGCATGAAGTAACGATAAAATGCGTCATAGGCCAACACGTTCTTCACATAAGAACGGGTTTCCGAGAACGGAATGCTTTCCACAAACGCCACGGCATCCACCCGGCCATCGGTATTGCCTAACCAGGTATTCACCCGTGATGGACCAGCGTTATAGGCCGCAGACGCAAGAATACGGTTACGACCAAATTGCTGATACACCGACTCCAGATAGCTGGTGCCAATGGTGATATTGGTTTGCGGATCAAAAAGTTGGCTCGGACTGCTGTAGCCTGGGATGCCGAACAGATCCACCGTATGTTTCGCGGTGCGCGGCATGACCTGCATCAAACCTGCGGCCCCGACCGGCGACTGCGCTTTCGGGTTCCAGGCGCTCTCCTGGCGGGCTATCGCCATGGCATAGCTCGGCGTAATGCCTTTATCTTCGGTAGCACGGCGGAACTCCTGCGGCCAAGCCATCGGGAAACGTTCTTCGAGATGATCCCACAGTTTGCCAACAATGGTCGCCTGTACGCTCAGATCGGCCCATTTCTGCTCAAAGGCATAGCGGGCCAGCGCTTCCTGCTCCGGGCGGCTACGGCTGGCGACGAATGAGCTCCACTCACTGCGCGCCAGGTTATCCATATTCCAGTACATCAGTTCACGCACCCGGGCAATCTCCGGGCCACTCACCAGATCGGCGCGCGGTTTTGCCGCCACGGCGACCATTACCGGATAAGGCACCTGCAGTTTTTGTGCAGCCACCATCGGGTAGAAGCCGCGTTCGTTCATCAGGCTACGCAGTATCGCTTCACCTTCGCTGCGTTTACCTTCATCGATCATTACACTGCCACGCCAGTAGCGCCATTCATCCTTGTTACGCGATTCTTCAGGCAAGCGTGCCAGCCAGGTTTTCAGCCCCTGACGATCGCCAACGCCCAGCGCCATACGCACGCGACGCTCCAGCAAGGCTGGCTGTTGGCTGCGCAGGATCACCTGATCGCGCCATTGGGTCTGCTCAAAAGTGGCATCATTGCCCATCAACCGCCAGGCCACCTCTTCCTCCATTGCCAACTTCTCGCTCTCGCTCATTTTCTGCAAGCGGGCCAGCGTTGGGATCATGGCTCGAGCATTTTCTACGTCCTGACGGGCAAGACGAGCGAATACGATGGTGGTAGCCGAACGGGTAAAGTCTGTCGGGCCAACGCTACGGGCAAAGGCTTCCAGCGTGGCAGGATCGTTTTGCAACCGTACCAGCGCATCTCCCATGGTCTGATAATCGCTGGGCAGTTGGCGGTACAGGTAATTCACCAGGCTGCTGTTGCCCTCTTTCAGCGCCAGCTTCATCCGCGCCAGCGTGTTCAACGGCGTTTGCTTACCGGCAGCCTGCCAGACGCTGAACAGCTTATCGCAGGAACCCGGCAAGGTTTTACCGCTCATCCAGATATCATCGGCACCGGCCCAGGCCGCCTGCTGATCGCCAGTGGCCCACTTGGCGTAATAAAAATTACAGCGCGCCGCAACAGGTTTAGGCTCTTGTGGGCTGAAGGACAGCAGGGTAGTCCAGTCTTGACGGCTCGCCAGTTCGTTCACGAAACGGGCAGAAAGCGATTTTGCAGGTGGCAACGTAGGATGCAACCGCAAAAACTGCTGGACCTGAGCCGCGCTGGCCGTACTGAGATCCTGCGTCAACTGGCGATATTCCAGATAAGGGTACAGGGGGTAATCCTGCAGCGTTGGCATCAACTGCGCCACCACGTCCATCTGTTTACTGTCCCAGGCCTGCTTGATTTGCAGATAACGCTGGCGTTCACCGTCCAGGGAGTCTGCCAATGTTGCACCAGAAAATGCCGTCAGGCACAGCCCTACAGCCCACAACCGCCATTTGTCCACCTTGACCATACTTACTCTTTCCTCGCTGGGTTAGCTTGCCAGAACCGATCCACCCCGCTGCCGCGCCGCGTCAGCAGCCAACGGGCCAGTGGATCCTGCTCTGCGAGTGTCTCACGCCCCACCGTGGGAAGCCACGCCGGGAACAAAACTGTGCCGCCACCATGGGTTGGCATCAGGTATTAATCATAGACAGCAAAAACGTGTATCCATTCATTACTTTATAACAAGTTTATCAGCGTAGATGAAAACCACGCTGTCAGACTATCGCGTCAGGCAGCACAGCAAGACGACGTTTTGAAAAATCATGGGATTATGGGAAATTTTTTCATCACACAATAACGCCAGTGTTCTATAGTTTTCTATGCAGACACGAGTTTTTCTATACAAAAAATGACGTTACAGAGACATTAATAGAGAAACATTTGCTCACCGATTAAAACAATTCCTATTACTTTGTTTTTATTATCTCAGATCAAAAACTCAAGTTTGCGATTATTTACTATCACGCGGCAGATAATTGGCCATCCACTAACTGAAATTATTACCATTCACGTCTGTGTGACAGAAAACAATGGAATATCAACCCGGCAAAAGGGCTGCCGACACAGATGGGGACTTAGATTCGAACGACTTTAAGGAGAGGCACTCCATGCCAAAACATTCCCCCACTGCATACCAAGAGCCGCCCAAGCCGGAAAAAGCCTGGTATCAATATGATATTGAACAAACGCTTCAGCATTTGAACGGCCAGCAACAAGGCCTGAGCGAGCAGGAAGCCGCCGAGCGGCTGAAGAAGTTTGGTCCCAACGCCCTGCCGGAGCAGGCAGGCAAAAGCGCCTTTATGCGCTTTATTGCCCACTTTAACGATGTGCTGATTTATATTTTGCTGGCCGCCGCCTTCCTCAAAGGCATTATGGGACATTGGATCGATACGGTGGTTATTCTTTGCGTTGCCGTGATCAATGCCCTTATCGGATTTGTGCAGGAAAACAGCGCAGAGAAATCGCTGAAAGGCATTAAGAATATGCTTTCCAGCCAAGCTATTGTGGTGCGTGACGGAATTAACCACACCGTGAATGCGGAAGATTTGGTCCCGGGAGATATCGTATTATTGCGCCCTGGCGATAAAATTCCCGCCGACCTGCGGTTACTGGAATCTCACAACCTTCAGGTTGAAGAGGCCATCTTGACCGGCGAATCCACCGTGGTCTCGAAACAAACCGACGCTATCCCTGATGAAGTGATGATTGGCGATCGCACCAACCTGTTGTTCTCCGGCACCACCATCAGCGCCGGGAATGCCAAGGGCGTGGTTATCGCGACTGGCGGCTATACCGAACTCGGCCACATCAGCGAGATGATCTCGACCGTTAAAACCCAGCGTACCCCGTTACTGCAACAGATGGATCGCCTAGGCAAAAACATCTTCATCCTGATCCTGGTGATGATGGTGCTGCTGTTCGTGTTTGCCTTCACGATGCGTGATATGCCACTCGGTGAGCTGCTGGTGGCGCTGATCAGCCTGGCGGTGGCCTCGGTACCCGAAGGTCTGCCTGCCATTATTTCCATTATCCTGTCTCTGGGCGTGCAGTCGATGGCACGTAACCGCGCGATTATCCGCAAACTGCCTACGGTAGAAACCTTGGGCTCGATGACGGTGATCTGCTCGGACAAGACCGGCACGCTGACCATGAACGAAATGACGGCAAAAAACGTCATCATGGCCGACCATGCCTACCGCGTGGAAGGGGAAAGCTATGAACCGGTTGGCGGCATTTTCTTTGCCGACAGTAACAAACCGGCGCAAGTTCAAGATATCCCACCGTTAGCGCAGTTCATTACCGCGATCACCCTGTGTAACGACAGCCAGGTAAAGCAGGATGGCAGCGGCCGCTGGGCGATCACAGGTAGCCCGACGGAAGGCGCACTGAAAGTGCTGGCGATGAAAGCCGGATTGGAGATAGGTGAAGCTCGCCAACTGGCTAAAATCCCGTTCGACTCCAGTTACAAATATATGGCCGTACGTAGCCAGGTAGCAGGCAAGAATCAGGTGTTCCTTACCGGCGCACCAGACGTACTGTTCGCACTGTGCGAATTCGAACTGACCGATTCTGGTATCAAGCCCTTCCGCCGCGGCTACTGGGAAGCGGAGATGTCGCGCTTTGCCGAGCAAGGTTTACGTATGGTGGCCGCCGCCAGTAAAACCACACCAGATGGCGAAGTGGCGCTGGATCACGGTGATATTCGCCAGCAGATGGTGTTTATCGGCATCGCTGGCGTGATGGACCCACCGCGCCCTGAAGCGGTCGCCGCCATCGCCGAATGCCAGCAAGCGGGGATCCGCGTGAAGATGATCACCGGCGATCACCAAAAAACGGCCATGGCCATCGGGGCTATGCTGGGTATTGGTAACAGCCAGGATTCTATCACCGGTTCCCAACTGGAACATATGGATGACCAGGCGTTGGCAGAAGCCGCCGTGCGTTACGATATCTTTGCCCGTACCAGCCCGGAACATAAGCTGCGTCTGGTAAAAGCGCTGCAGGATAAAGGTGGCGTGGTGGGGATGACCGGCGACGGCGTCAACGATGCGCCAGCGTTGAAACAGGCTGACGTGGGTATCGCTATGGGGATCAAAGGTACCGAGGTCACTAAAGAAGCCGCTGATATGGTACTGACCGACGATAACTTCGCCACCATCGCCAGTGCGGTAAAAGAAGGCCGCCGCGTTTACGACAACCTGAAGAAAACCATCCTGTTCGTACTACCGACCAACCTGGCACAGGGCCTGCTGATCATCATCGCCATTCTGGCCGGTGCCATGCTGCCGCTAACGCCCATCCAGATCCTGTGGATGAACATGGCCACCTCCACCACCCTGTCCTTCGGCCTGGCCTATGAGCCCGCCGAAAAAGGGCTGATGCACCGTAAACCGAGGGTGCCGGGCAGCAACGTGTTGGATCTGCACGCTATCTGGCGCATCGGCTTCGTTGGTGTGCTGATCGCCATCAGCGCCTTCGCACTGGAAGCCTGGATGGCACCACGTGGCTACAGCAGCGAGCTGATCCGCACCGTGTTATTGCAAACCCTGGTCACCGCACAATGGGTTTACATGTTCAACTGCCGCACCGCAGACCGTTTCCCGCTCAACCGCCAGTTGTTCCTCAATAAGGGCCTGTGGTTGGTGAGTGGCGTACTGTTACTGCTACAGATGGCCATCATTTACCTGCCGTTTATGAACGCGCTGTTTGGCACCGCGCCGCTGCCGTTGTTCTATTGGGGAGTGACGCTGATGATAGCCATTGCTCTATTCCTGATCGTAGAAGTAGAAAAATGGGTGATTAACCGCATCAAAGCGAGCCGAAAAACGCTATTATAAGCGCGTAAGGACACGCAAATTTCACTAAAACGCCCGGCAAACCCTGCCGGGCGTTTTATAACGTTAAAAATACCTAGGAAAAATCTCATAAAACCGAGCATAAAGCGCACAACAAACGGCTCTTATAATACAATCCGCCCCCAAGACGGTCAGGTTATGCTTTTTGGGTAGTGCGATTGATTGTACGTGGCAAAGTTTTACCCTTTTCGACTAGGCTCAATTATTTAGTATCAGACTGCCGTGCCATCAAGCCGGCCGTAGGCAGGAATGGCAAATGAAGATGTCGATAAAGGCCAGAAGGTTGGCTGCCAGGACACAGGGTTTATATAGCAACCCGGTCCGATCGCGTCGCATGCTACCGATCCTGCTGCTGGCTATGTTGATGTTTCCCAGCTTGGCCGGGGCTGATACACAAGATCCCTACCAAAAACGTATTCATACCGTCACCACCGTGGTGGTGGGGATTATCAGCTATGCTCGCTGGCCCGCCAAACCTGATCCGATCCGCTTGTGCGTGACTGCGCCTGTCCAGTATGCAGAAGGTCTGTTCGACCCGGTATTGCTGACGGCACCGCAGCCAATCAAAACCCTGCGGATCGAGATAGATAATCCGCAGTTGGCAACTAGCTGCGATGTAGTGTATTTGGGCGACGTCAATGCCGCTCAGAAACAAGATTTTTTCCACCGCATTTCGGGTCACTCGATCCTCAGCATTAGCGAAAAGGATATGGAATGTGCTGTTGGCAGTGCCTTTTGTTTGCAAATCAGCAACGATCAGGCGGGTTTTAAAGTGAATCTGGACTCACTGGCGCGCAGTGGCGTGCGTGTTCACCCTAACGTGCTGCAATTGGCGCGTAAAAAGGGGCCGCCGCAATGAAACTGTTAGGTCACAAAGGTTCGGCTACATCTCGCCCCACGCTGGGACAAGTGCTGCAACGGATGAACCTGGGGCTGGCGCTGATCGCCGTCAGCGCCGCGGGGATTTTCCTGACGTTGCTAGCGCTGTTTGCCCTGCGAGCCTACGCCAACCATAACCTGCATCTGATTGCCCGCTCGATCAGTTATACCGCTGAAGCCGCCGTGGTGTTTGAAGACCGCCCCGCCGCTCGCGAAGCATTGATGCTGATCGCTTCCAACGAAGAAGTGTCGGAGGCCAAGATCCTGGATATGCAGGGGATCGCCTTGGCCAGTTGGAGCCATCCAGCGGATAGCCCATTGCATGGGTTGGAACAGATGGTGGCCCGCTGGATCTTGCCGGAAGCGGTGGTTCTGCCCATCGCCCGTGAAGGCAAACAGATCGGCCTGGTCTGGCTGACCGGCAACGGCAGCAGCCTGCTGAAATTCTTGCTGCGCGGTATGGTGGGCATGATTGCCTGCCTGATGCTCAGTACGTTGTGCGCCCTGGTACTTTCCCGCAGAATGCTCAGAGGGATCGTGACCTCCTTGGACGATATCACCAACGTTGCCCATACGGTACGTCGCGATCGGACTTTCGAACTGCGGGTACCTTCAGCACCGATTGCCGAGCTGCACGAACTGAGCTGTGATTTCAACGGCCTGCTGGATGAAATCGAAGCCTGGCAACAGCACCTGCAACAAGAGAATGACGCATTAACCCACCAAGCCACTCACGACAGCCTGACCGGGTTGCCAAACCGGGCCTTCTTTGAAGCTCAGTTGGGCCGCGCGCTGTCAGAGCTCGAACCTGATGAAAAGCTGGCGGTACTGTTTATCGACGGCAATCGTTTCAAGGAGGTGAACGATAACCATGGCCATGCTGCCGGTGATACCGTCTTGATCACCATCGCAGAGCGCCTGCGTAGCAGGTTGCGCAAGCACGATCTGGTCGCCCGGATGGGGGGCGATGAATTCGCCATCCTGCTGGCGCCGCTCAAAGACACCAACGATGTGTTGCCGATTGCCGACATCATCATCGAGTGTATGCAACAGCCCATTGTGTTGCCCAACAAGGAAAGAGTGATCGCCGCACTGAGTATCGGCATCGCGTTTTACCCTGAACATGCCTCTACCACTCAGGAACTGCTCAACGAAGCGGATGACGCAATGTACCGGGCAAAACACCTGTCCCACGGAGGCTGGCGGTTAGCGATGCGCAAATAGCGCCAGCACCGGGCCTCAAACAACCAAAAAGAGAAAAATCAATGTTACAGCAAAATTTTAAACGGACTTATTCCCTACTGGCGTTAGTGTTTATCACCTTGCTCACGCTGGCAGGCTGCCAGAACAAACCACAGGGGCTGACGGCGGAACAGATCGCCTTACTGCAGGCGCAAGGGTTCAAACTGACGGATAACGGCTGGGAGTTTGGCTTTTCCGACAAGGTGCTGTTCGGTAACAACGTCGGTAAATTGAGCCCTCAAAGCACCGAGATCGTCGAGAAGATGGGCAAGGCGCTGAAGAGCGTTAACATCGTGCAATTCCGCCTGGATGGTCATACCGATAACTACGGTGAAGACAGCTACAACGACCAGCTTTCACTGCGCCGCGCCAACGCCGTGGCCGATGTCCTGGCCGGTGTCGGCATCCCGCGTGCCAATATAGAAACTCGCGGAATGGGTAAACGTCAACCGGTAGCCAGTAACGCCACTTCCAGCGGGCGCGCTGAAAACCGTCGCGTGGCGATCGTCGTCACCCCTTAAGAAACAGCAAAGTTCACCTAATGGTGAGCATTAGCGGTTATACTTGGCGATCGTCATAGGGGATCTGGGAACCGGTGCTGAAACGGGCTACACTCAGGCCGCCAGACATCCTATAAAAACTGATAGAGAGGCTCGGAGCAACGTGGCTCAATACGTCTATACCATGCACCGCGTCGGCAAAGTGGTTCCGCCGAAGCGTCATATTCTGAAAAACATTTCCCTGAGTTTCTTCCCTGGGGCCAAAATTGGCGTACTGGGCCTGAACGGTTCCGGTAAGTCTACCCTGCTGCGCATTATGGCCGGCATCGATACCGATATCGAAGGGGAAGCTCGCCCGCAGCCGGGCATCAAGATCGGCTACCTGCCGCAGGAACCGCAGCTCAATATGGAGCACAGCGTTCGCGAATCGGTTGAAGAAGCGATGGCAGAAGTGGTCGGTGCCCTCAAGCGCCTTGATGAAGTGTACGCACTGTACGCTGAAGAAGGGGCCGACTTCGACAAGCTGGCCGCTGAACAAGGCCGCCTGGAAGAGATCATTCAGGCTCACGATGGTCACAACCTCAACACCCAGCTTGAGCGCGCCGCCGATGCACTGCGCCTGCCGGAGTGGGACGCAAAAATCGCCAACCTGTCCGGTGGTGAGCGCCGCCGCGTAGCGCTGTGTCGCCTGCTGCTGGAAAAGCCAGACATGCTGCTGCTGGACGAACCGACCAACCACCTGGATGCCGAATCCGTGGCCTGGCTGGAACGCTTCCTGCACGACTTCGAAGGCACCGTGGTGGCGATCACCCACGACCGTTACTTCCTCGATAACGTGGCTGGCTGGATCCTGGAGCTGGACCGTGGCGAAGGCATTCCGTGGGAAGGTAACTACTCTTCCTGGCTGGAGCAGAAAGACGCTCGTCTGGCGCAAGAAGCCTCAACCGAAGCCGCTCGCCGCAAGTCGATCGAGAAAGAGCTGGAGTGGGTACGTCAGGGTGCCAAAGGCCGTCAGTCTAAGGGCAAAGCCCGTCTGGCACGCTTTGAAGAGCTTAACAGCACCGAATACCAGAAACGTAACGAGACCAACGAACTGTTTATCCCACCTGGCACACGCCTGGGCGATAAAGTGGTTGAAGTTAACAATCTGCGTAAATCCTACGGCGACCGCCTGCTGATCGAAGATCTCACCTTCGCGGTACCTAAGGGTGCCATCGTCGGCATCATCGGCCCGAACGGCGCGGGTAAATCCACGCTATTCCGCATGATGTCCGGCCAGGAACAGCCTGACTCCGGCAGCATCGTGCTGGGTGATACCGTCAAGCTGGCTTCGGTCGATCAGTTCCGCGACAGCATGGATAATTCCAAAACCGTATGGGAAGAAGTTTCCGGCGGCCAGGACATCATGCGCGTGGGCAACACCGAAATGCCAAGCCGTGCCTACGTTGGCCGCTTTAACTTCAAGGGCGTCGATCAGGGCAAACGCGTGGGCGAACTGTCCGGTGGTGAGCGTGGCCGTCTGCATCTGGCCAAGCTGCTGCAGGTTGGCGGCAACGTACTGCTGCTCGACGAACCAACCAACGACCTGGATATCGAAACCCTGCGCGCGTTAGAAAACGCCCTGCTGGAGTTCCCGGGCTGTGCGATGGTGATCTCGCACGACCGTTGGTTCCTTGACCGTATTGCCACCCACATTCTGGACTATCAGGATGAAGGCAAGGTGGAGTTCTTCGAAGGTAACTTTACCGAATACGAAGAGTACAAAAAGCGTACTCTGGGTGCCGATGCGCTGGAACCTCGCCGTATCAAGTACAAGAAAGTCACCAAGTAACGTCCGGTTGGCTATCTATGCTCTCAAGCCCGCATTTTGCGGGCTTTTTGTTATCCCCAATCCAGTGCCTGCGCATAATCCACAAAGACCGGATGCTGGATCACCACATCGATAAAACAGGCCAGAGCCGGGGAATTAAGCTTACGGCTCGGATAAACCAGATACAGTTCATTGCCTTCGGCTTGCCACTGTGGCAACACTTCCACCAATTGCTTTTGCGCGACCACCTCACGGCTGAGAAAAGCGGGCAGTAGCGTAATGCCCGCCCCCAAAATGGCACACTCGCGCGCGTATAACAGATTATCGGTGGTATGCCGCAGCGGCAATTGCCAACGGTAGTACTCTTCACCCCGGCGCAATATCCAGGCAGGCCAGGCGCGGTGAGCGATGCAAAGATGCTGCTGCAACTGCTGCGGATGCAGCAATGGCGGGTGTTGGGCCAGATAGTCCGGTGCAGCCAACAAATAACGGGGAGCATGCCCCAGACGGCGGCCAATCAACGAGGAATCCTGCGGTCTGCCGGTACGCAATGCCGCATCAAACCCCTCCTGCACCATATCCACCATGGCATCTGACACTGACACTTCCAACGAGACATCCGGATATTGGCGCTGGAAATCTGCCGCCAGACGCGGAAGCAACGTCGCCCCCAGCCCGGCAGGCGTGGAGATGCGTAGACGGCCACTGGGGTTATCGCGTAAGCGCTGCAAGGCCAGATCGGCCCGTTCGGCAGCAGAGAGCATCTCCTGGCAATGTTCAAGATAGCGCTCACCGGCAAAGGTCAAATTTAACTGCCGGGTGGTGCGGTTGAGCAAGCGCAGACCGAGCTTTTGTTCCAACTGGCTGACACGCTGGCTGACGCTGGATTTAGGCAGCCCGGCCCGTTTGGCTGCCGCAGTAAAACTGCCGCACTCTGCCACCAGCGCAAACAACGCCATATCCTGCAACTGCTTGAACATAATTGTTCACCTCAGACGAACACTTAGTTAGTTATTGTCCATCTTATCACTCTACTCCTCAGGGTCTACACTGGGACTATTCATGCGAAGGAGCACAATTATGTTAATCAAAGCCATTGCCGTCGATCCGAAAAATCCAGCCGTTTTTATCGAGATCGCTCCAGAAAAACCCGCACCGGGTCAATACGATCTGCTGGTGGAAGTGAAAGCCGTTTCCGTTAACCCGGTCGATACCAAGGTTCATGCTGGCCTGCAAAAGAATGGTTTGCAGCAGCCACGCATTCTCGGCTGGGATGCCAGCGGCGTGGTGCTCGAAGTGGGCAGCAGCGTCAGCGGGTTCAAACCCGGCGATGAGGTATGGTATGCCGGGGATATTACCCGTCCAGGCAGCAACAGCACCCATCAGCTGATTGACTCACGTATCGTGGCACATAAACCGGCCAGCCTGGACTGGGCACAAGCCGCCGCGATGCCGCTGACCGCGCTCACCGCGTGGGAAGCCCTGTTTGAACACCTGAATATTCAGCATGCGGCTGCCGGTAAAACGCTGTTGATCATCGGCGGTGCCGGTGGAGTGGGCTCGCTGGCGATCCCCCTGGCGGCACAGCGTAGCAAGGTGAAAGTCATCGCTACGGCCTCTCGCCCGGAATCAGCTGCATGGTGCCGCGAACGGGGTGCTGAACTGGTGGTGGATTACCGCGACCTGAAAGGCAACCTGGCTAAAGAAGGGATTGAGAGCGTGGATTATATCCTGTGCTTGAACGATACCGACGGCCACTGGCAAGCCATCAGCGATCTGGTCGCCCCGCTCGGCCATATCTGCACTATCGTCGAAAACAGCCAACCGCTGGATCAAAACGCGTTGAAGCTGAAAAGCGCAGCGCTGCATTGGGAATTCATGTTCACCCGCAGCATGTTCACCACGCCGGATATTGCCCAGCAAGGGGAGATCCTCAAACAGGTGGCGCAATTGCTCGATGAGGGTAAATTGACCACCACGCTGAGCGAAACGCTACAGGGGCTGACGGTGGATACATTGACCGCCGCGCATGCCAAGCTGTTGGATGGGCATATGCAAGGTAAGTTGGTGATAACTTACTAAGTTAGTGGGGTTATCGATGTGTCAGGTATCAATAAATTGCTATGGCCCCCTCACCCCAACCCTCTCCCACAGGGAAGAGGGAGCTGATAGCCTCTGCTCGTTTGGAAGTGAAGAGAACATCTTGGCAAACTCGATCGCCTCCCCATCAAAGGTGAGTCACGACAATTTCAGATACACTCGATCGGTCCCCTAATCCAAGGTGAGTCACGACAATTTCAAACACACTCGATCGGTACCCTCATCCAAGGTGAGCCACGACAATTTCAAACACACTCGATCGGTGCCCTCATCCAAGGTGAGTCACGACAATTTCAGATACACTCGATCGGTTCCCTCTCCCTGTGGGAGAGGGTTAGGGTGAGGGGCACTACATCGCCACTACACCGACATTTACCCGCCTAAAACGTCCCTAAAACTTCACCAAGCGGCTGGCATCCGCCGCCAGCAGTTGCTGCACCAGCTCGACACAGCGCAAGAAGCGTTCCTCGTAATCGCTCGACTCTACGTGCGCATATTCGATGTTATTGGCGTGCAGCATCTCTTCCAATAAATACTGAAACGCCTTGCGATCGACCGGGCTACCCAAGCTGCGCAATCCGTCGGCCACCCAAGGGGTATTATTCTCCAGCAGGATCACCAGATCGAAACGGTATTCGTCGATCAACGCTTGAACGAACGGATGCTCCCGCCCTTCATACTTTTTACAGAACGCCTGCGTGGTGACAAAGTCGGTGTCGATAAACGCCACTTTATTGGCGTATTTCACCGCAAAATCCACGTACTGGGCCTGCCCAAGCGCGATCTTGTCATAATCGGAATACTGCAACGCCATCTCGTCACCCCCAAGGTGGGAGAAGACGTAGTCACGGCCATATTCCCAGGCGCTGGTGGTGTTGAAGATGTTCGCCAGCTTGTTGACCAGCGTTGACTTACCGCTGGATTCACCGCCCAGGATTGCCACCGTACGAACAAAGAACGGCTTCACTTCAGTGGGGATGTAGTCCCAATAGCGGAACGGATCCTGACGGATCTGGCTGCCGCTGATATTCATAAAGGAACGCTCAGGATCAACCAGGATGGTTTCAATCCCCAAATGTTCGCGGTAACGGGGAGCATCAAGTTCTTCGCTGGAATAGATATAGCTCGGGACGATGCCCTTTTGCTCCATAAAACTCTTCACGCCGTTGCTCCACACGTCCCAGCCGTGCGGGTAAGGTTCAATGCCCTTTTCGTCGAAAGAGTGAATATGGATATTTTTCTGGTATTTAAAGGTCTGTAACAGCCAGCGCAGGCGATCGCTGACCGTTGGCTGCTGTGACATAGAGCTGTTCTCGAACAGCAACAGATCGCGCGGCTCATCGTGGCACAGGATCACATGCAGCTCGTCAACCTGGCTACAGGCGCGCTGGATCAGATAGATATGGCCGGTATGCAGCGGGTAAAATTTACCAAACACCACGCCGACTTTCTTCTCACGGCGTGGGAATTCCAGCCCCAGGAAACGGTGCAGGGCTTCCAGCTTCTGCGCGCTCGGGCTTTTGATTTTGTCGTTCAACAGCTGGCTGAGGTAGCCCTTGGTCATGCTACTGGCATCAGCTACCTGCTGTAAGGTACATCCCTGTTGCTTAATCGCTGCCTTGAGGTAATCGAACTGCCGCATAAACCCTCCCGTTTATTATGCTAAACAAAATAGCATATTCCGCGCAGCGGGCGGCAATTAATAAAACTGTTCCAGTACGTCCAGCGCATCCGCCAGCTTCTTGACGCCGAACACCTGCATATTGGCCGGTGGTTTCTTCGGCACGTTGGCATGTGGCACGATCGCCCGCTTGAAACCGTGTTTGGCCGCTTCAGAAATACGCTCCTGGCCGCTAGGCACCGGGCGGATCTCCCCTGCAAGGCCCACTTCGCCAAACACCACCAGATCGTTAGGCAATGGGCGGTCGCGCAGGCTGGAGACCAACGCCAGCAGCAACGCCAGATCGGCACTGGTTTCGCTAACCTTGACGCCGCCTACTACGTTGACAAAAACGTCTTGGTCGGACATCTGCAAGCCACCGTGACGATGCAGCACCGCCAGCAGGATCGCCAAACGATTCTGTTCCAGGCCTACGGCAACGCGGCGTGGGTTAGACATCATCGAGTGATCGACCAGCGCCTGGATCTCAACCAGTAGCGGCCGGGTGCCTTCCCAAACCACCATCACCGAACTGCCGGAAGTCACTTCATCACCCCGGCTGAGGAAGATTGCGGAAGGGTTACTCACCTCACGCAACCCCTGCTCGGTCATGGCAAATACTCCCAGCTCGTTGACCGCACCAAAACGGTTTTTATGGCTGCGCAGCGTACGGAACCGGGAATCGGCATCGCCATCCAGCAACACGGAACAGTCGATACAGTGTTCGAGGACTTTCGGCCCGGCCAGTGAGCCATCTTTGGTGACGTGGCCAACCATTACGATCGCTACGCCGCGAGTTTTGGCAAAGCGGGTGAGATAGGCCGCCGTTTCGCGCACCTGTGCCACGCTGCCTGGCGATGACTGGATATCCGCCATATGCATGACCTGGATCGAGTCGATCACCATCAGCCGCGGCTGCTCCTGCTCGGCGATCAGGCAGATCTGCTCGATGCTGGTTTCCGACAGCATGTTCAGGCCGCCGGTGGGCAATCCAAGCCGATGAGCACGCATCGCGACCTGTTGCAGCGACTCTTCACCTGTGACGTACAGGGTTTTCATCTGCTCGGCGAGTTTGCACAGCACCTGCAACAGCAGCGTACTTTTCCCCGCGCCGGGGTTACCGCCGATCAGGATCGCACTGCCCGGCACCACACCGCCGCCCAGTACGCGGTCAAATTCCAGAAAGCCGGTAGAGAAACGCGGCAGCTCTTGCAAACTGATGTCCGAAAGCTTCTGCACCTTGCTGATACCGGCATCGCCCGCATAGCCGCTTAAACGCTCGCTACGGGCAGCTGAGGAGGAGACTGAAGCCAGGCGCACTTCTGTAATGGTGTTCCAGGCCTGACAGGCACTGCATTGCCCCTGCCAGCGCGGATAATCAGCGCCGCATTCATTACAGACAAATGCCCGTTTTACTGCTTTTGCCACAGCTTACCTCACATCGTGTTTCAAACTTCCGCAGAGCACACAGAGCACTCCCAGTAGATCGGCATGGCGGATCGAGACCTGCGCCTTCTCATAGACCTTAGGCTTCGCGTGATAGGCAATACCCAGCCCGGCCACCTGCATCATTTTCAAATCGTTGGCACCGTCGCCGATCGCTACGGTTTGCTGCGGTGGGATCCCCAGCTTCTCTGCCAGCGCCACCAGAGTATCGGCCTTGAATTGCGCATCCACGATCGGCCCCAGCACCTCGCCGGTCAGCTTACCGTCGCGGATCTCCAGCTCATTGGCTGCCACGGCCACCAGCTTGAGCTTGTCACGCAGGTACTCGGCATAATAGGTAAAGCCGCCGGAGGCAATGGCGACATGCCAGTCCAGCGCCTGCAGTTTGCGCACCAAGCTGGTCAATCCAGGCATCAACGGCAAGTCGTCACGCACCTGTTTGAGGATATTGGCATCGGCCCCTTTCAGCGTCCCCACGCGTTGGCGCAGGCTGGCGGTGAAATCGAGTTCGCCGCGCATCGCGCGTTCGGTCACTTCACTGACCTGCTCGCCCACTCCGGCCAACTTGGCGATTTCGTCGATGCACTCAATCTGGATCGCCGTTGAGTCCATATCCATCACCAACAGGCCCGGCTTGCGCAGGTTAGGAATTTTGCCCAGTGGGGCAACGTCTAGCCCGCTTTCGTTCGCCAACAGTTTGGCGCGCGCAGTTAGCGTGCCCGCCAGGCGTACCACCTGATAATCTTCCACCGCCCAGGCCGTCACGATCACCATCGCGGCCCCCAGCTTACGCTGGAACTGAGTAATACGCTCTTTATCCAGTTCTCTGCCATATAGTAGCCAACCGGTGTGGCCCGCCCGATAATCCAGCGGCATGACTTCGTCACCGCTCAACGAAAGGGGCAACCCCGGCCATTGAGAGATCTCGGCGGGGAGATCGCAATAGGTCAGACTATTTGGCATCCTTAACTCCTGAATAACACTGCATGATAAAACGACGCATCAAGCTATCCTATCGCCATTGCTTCTGGCAACATATTACCCTATGAATCTCTAGTTGGCCGCTCTAGCGCATCCATGCGCTCGCAGTATTGGTACATCTCGGTTCCGCACAGCCAGGTGGTCAATCGTGACTCCCGGATGACCGCCCTAAAGGAAGCCTAATGGCTAAAGCTAAACTGAAATTCCGCCTGCATCGCACCGCTATTATCCTGATTTGCCTGGCGTTACTGGTGCTGTTGATGCAAGGTGCCTCCTATTTTAGCCTGAGCCACCAAATGGCGCGATCGGAACAGGTCGAAGAATTGGCACAAACCTTGACCAAGCAGGTGGCTTTTAGCCTGACTCCGCTGATGGATGGCGATAGCGACATAGACAACCAGCAGGTTGAGCGCATTCTCACGCAGTTGACCGATCACAGCCGTATTCTGGACGCCAGCGTCTACCAGTTGGACGGTACCCTGATCGCCCACTCCGGCGAGCAGATTAGCGTGCGCGATCGCCTCGCACTGGATGGCAAACGCGCGGGCAGCTACTTTAACCACCAGCTCGTCGAGTCAATCCAGGGCAAAGATGGCCCACTGGGCTTTATCCGCGTGACGCTGGATACCCACGTGCTGGCCACCGAATCCAAACAGGTGGATAACACCACCAACCTGCTGCGCCTGATGATCCTGCTGGCGCTGGCCATCGGCATTATTCTGGCCCGTACCCTGCTGCAAGGCCGCCGCAGCCGCTGGCAGCAGTCGCCGTACCTGCTAACCGCCAACACGCCGCTGGCAGAAGGTAATACGGTAGACGATGGTGATGACGAGAAACCGGCAGAGCAGGAAGAAACGAAGAAAAGCTGATGGCATTCTGAGATTGATGCCAAAGTGGCAATGTTGCTGAATCTCATGCTCGAGCGTAGAGGCGTTGCATGCTGCGCCCGTTCAGATGCCCCATGAATTGGCAACGTAGCGAGTCGGCTGGTGAATAGAATACAAAAGCAGTAACAATATGAAAAACAACAAATATTTGTATTATTTTACGGCAAAATGAATAGATAAAATGGGGCGCAGCGTGCTGCGCCCGCGAGGTCATTACGCTTTGTCGCCCAGCAGGACAGATTCCAGCGCGATAACGATCATCTCGTTAAAGGTGGTCTGACGCTCGGCAGCGGTGGTCTGCTCATGACGCAGGATATGGTCGGAAACGGTGCAGATGGTCAACGCCGTGCTACCGAACTCTTCATACAGCTCTGCGGCCACGCCGTAGATGCCTGCCGCTTCCATCTCTACGCCCAGGATGCCGTACTTCTTCATCACCTGGAACATATCCGGATCTGGCGTGTAGAACAGATCGGCGGAGAAAATGTTACCCACGCGTGCAGGGATGCCCTGAGCAGCCGCAGCGTCTACCGCATTACGCACCATGTCAAAATCCGCAATGGCCGCATAGTCGTGGCCTTTGAAGCGCATACGGTTAACCTGGGAATCGGTACAAGCCCCCATGCCGATCACCACATCACGCAGTTTGACGTCATCACGCACCGCGCCACAAGAGCCGACACGGATGATTTTCTTCACGCCAAACTCGGCAATCAGTTCACGCGCATAGATAGAGCAGGATGGGATGCCCATGCCGTGGCCCATTACCGAGATTTTACGACCTTTATAAGTGCCGGTGAAACCCAACATGCCACGCACGTTGTTCACTTCCACCGCGCCTTCCAGGAAGGTTTCTGCGATGTATTTTGCCCGCAGCGGATCCCCCGGCATCAGCACTACGTCAGCGAAATCACCCATCTCAGCGTTAATATGTGGCGTTGCCATAATCACTTCCCTCAATTCATTGAAATAAAGACGCTGGCGTGAAGGCCAGCGTCATTAAAAGCGGTATTAAAGCATGGATTTGCCATAATCCATCGGTGACACGCCAAAATAGCTGGCGACGGTCTGGCCGATGTCGGCGAAGGTTTCGCGATGCCCCAGCGAGCCTGGTTTGACTTTCGGGCCATAGACCAGAACCGGGATATGCTCACGGGTGTGGTCGGTGCCTGGCCAGGTCGGGTCGCAGCCGTGGTCAGCGGTGAAGATGATGATGTCATCCCCTTTCACCAGCTTCAGCAGCTCTGGCAGGCGGCGGTCGAACAGCTCCAGCGCGGCAGCATAACCCGCTACGTCACGGCGATGGCCGTAGGAGGAGTCGAAATCAACAAAGTTGGTGAACACGATGGTGTTGTCACCGGCTTTTTCCATCTCGATCAAAGTGGCGTCGAACAGGGCGTCGATCCCGGTAGCTTTCACCTTCTTGGTGATCCCCACGTTGGCATAGATATCGGCAATCTTGCCGATGGAAACCACTTCGCCCCCCTTCTCATCAACCAGCTTTTTCAGCACGGTCGGAGCTGGGGGTTCCACGGCCAGATCGTGACGGTTACCGGTACGCTGGAACTCACCCGGCTTATTCCCCAGGAACGGACGGGCAATCACACGGCCAATGTTGTAGCCACCTTCGGTCAACTCTTCACGAGCGATCTCACACAGCTCGTACAGGCGATCCAGGCCGAAAGTTTCTTCATGGCAGGCAATCTGGAACACTGAGTCCGCAGAGGTGTAGAAAATCGGCTTGCCGGTTTTCATATGCTCTTCGCCCAGTTGATCCAGGATCACGGTACCGGATGAATGGCAGTTACCGAGGTAACCCGGCAGGTTGGCACGCGCCACCAGCTTGTCCAGCAGTTCCTGCGGGAAGCTGTTGTGCTCGTCAGAGAAGTAGCCCCAGTCGAACAAGACTGGCACACCGGCAATTTCCCAGTGGCCTGATGGCGTATCTTTACCGGAGGAAAGCTCGCTGGCATGGCCGTAAGCACCGATGATTTCAGCGTCTTTATCCAACCCTTCCGGGAACTTGCCGGTGGATTCTTCCGCTGCTTTGCCCAGGCCCAGACGGCTCAGGTTTGGCAGGGTCAGCGGGCCGCTACGGCCCACGTTGGCTTCGCCGCGCGCACAGGCAGCAGCAATATGGCCAAGGGTATCGGAGCCTTCATCGCCAAAGCTTTTGGCATCTTCACTCGCGCCAATGCCGAATGAGTCTAATACCATAATAAATGTACGTTTCATCATACTCTCCTGCGTATTCACGCTGAGGGCGACAGCGAAAAGGCCGCTGCCACTCCTGATTCTTTAGACAGAGGTTATTCGGTGATGCGTTTGTAGACCACCGGCGTGACTTCTGGCGCTTTGTCGCCCAGAACCATCGCGCTGCGTACCGCATCTGCCGCCTGCTGCCAGCTCTCTTCGTCGTTGGCATGGATCACCGCCAATGGACGCTGGGTATCGACAGTGTCGCCCAGGCGAGCCACATCGGTCAGGCCCACGCTGTAGTCGATGCTGTCGGTCGCGCGACGGCGGCCACCGCCCAGTGACACCACCGCCATACCCAGTGCACGGGTATCCATCGCGGTAATGATACCTGGTTTCTCGGCATAAACCGGCTTGGTTAACGTCGCGGCTGGCAGATAACTGTCGTAACGCTCGATAAAATCGCTTGGGCCTTTCTGTGCCGCCACCATGCGGCCAAAGATTTCCGCCGCTTTGCCGTTATCCAGCACCGCCTGCAGTTTGGCGCGCGCGTCAGCATCGTCGGTGGCCAGGCCGCCAGACAGCAGCATTTCCACGCTCAACGCCATGGTCACTTCCAGCAGACGCGGATTGCGATATTCCCCGGTCAGGAAGCGTACCGCTTCACGCACTTCAACCGCATTACCGGCGCTGGAAGCCAGCACCTGATTCATATCGGTCAGCAGCGCGGTCGTCTTGCAACCGGCACCATTCGCAACGCCCACGATCGCCTGCGCCAGATCGTCAGAAAGCTGGTAGGTCGGCATAAAGGCACCGCTGCCAACTTTCACGTCCATAACCAACGCATCCAACCCTTCGGCCAGTTTTTTCGCCAAAATAGAGCCGGTGATCAGCGGAATGGAGTCGACGGTAGCAGTGATATCGCGCGTCGCGTAGAAACGCTTGTCTGCCGGAGCCAGTGAACTGGTCTGGCCGATAATCGCCACGCCAACGTCTTTGATGATCTTACGGAACGCGTTGTCGTCCGGGAAAATATCAAAGCCAGGGATCGCTTCCAGCTTGTCCAGCGTACCGCCGGTATGGCCCAGACCACGGCCTGAAATCATCGGCACGTAGCCGCCACAGGCTGCCACCATCGGGCCAAGCATCAGCGAAGTCACGTCGCCCACGCCGCCGGTGGAATGTTTATCCACAATCGGGCCGTTCAGCGACAGGCTTTTCCAGTCCAACACCGTGCCAGAATCACGCATTGCCATAGTCAGCGCCACGCGCTCTGGCATGGTCATGTCGTGGAAATAGATGGTCATCGCCAGCGCGGCAATCTGTCCTTCTGACACCACGTTATCGCGAATGCCGTTAATGAAGAAGCGGATCTCGGCTTCGCTCAACGGTTGCCCGTCACGTTTTTTACGGATTATTTCTTGTGCCAAGAACAAAGTAGCCCCCTGTTTTAGCTAAATAGAGTCATTCGATACGCCTGCGCGCTGCGTTAATGGGGCCGCTTGGCAGCCCCAACGCAACAAGACGTGAGAGAAAATCAGTAACCGTTGCCAGCGGCTTGGGTGCTATGCCCCAGCGTGGTCAGCAGGCTGGCTAACAGGCTCGACGCACCAAAGCGGAAGTGGCGCGCATCGGCCCAGTCTTCTCCCAGCAGACGCCCGGCAAGTTGCAGATACTGTTGAGCATCTTCTGCGGTACGCACGCCACCGGCTGGCTTGAAGCCAACGGTTTTGCCTACGCCCATATCACGGATCACGGTCATCATCAGCTCAGCGCTTTCCAGCGTGGCGTTGACCGGCACTTTACCGGTAGAGGTCTTGATAAAATCAGCCCCGGCTTTGATGGAGATCTCGGAGGCTTTGCGGATCAGTTCCGCCTGCTTCAGCTCACCGGTTTCGACGATCACTTTCAGCAGCACGTTGGCAGCAGCGCAGGCTTGCTTGCACTGTTTGACCAGCTCAAACCCGACTTCCTCGTTACCGGCCATCAGGGCACGATAAGGGAATACCACGTCAACCTCATCGGCACCGTAGGCGATAGCCGCACGGGTTTCCGCCAGGGCGATGTCGATATCATCATTGCCATGCGGGAAGTTGGTGACGGTGGCGATACGGATATCTGGAGTACCCTGCTCACGCAGCGTTTTGCGGGCAATCGGGATAAAACGCGGATAGATACAGATGGCGGCAGTATGGCCTGCCGGGCTGTTCGCCTGACGACACAACGCGATCACTTTCTCGTCGGTGTCATCTTCGTTCAGCGTGGTTAAATCCATCAGGTTCAGCGCGCGTTGCGCTGCTGCGGTTAATTCGGTCATAAAACTCTCCAACTGAGCATTCTGATGTTGGCGAGCGGACTTGGTTCCTTGAAGATAGCGCGCGGGATAGTCTTCCCACGCCAGCAACTGAGATCCTTCTCACCGCACATAGCCCTTCGATTTTCGCATAGCCAGCAATCGCCATTTGAACACGATCACTCTGGCATATTTGTGTTCTGATTCACACTACACAGGATAGCACTGTAACAGGACTGAATTATATGTGAAGATCATCACAAAATAACGCGATATTGTTCACAAATTCACTAAAGAGACGGCGGTCATCAGGCGAATGCCCTTTTGGCAGGCAACCAGGCCCCTTCAGGAGCCTGATTGTTGATACCAAGTATAGCTTACAACGCCAGGAAGAATCCGGCGATGGTGGCACTCATCAGGTTGGATAAGGTACCGGCTGCCACTGCTTTCAACCCGAAGCGGGCAATGTCGTGACGACGACCGGGTGCCATGCTGCCTAAACCGCCCAGCAGGATCGCTACGGAAGACAGGTTGGCAAACCCGCACAGCGCAAAGGAGATGATCGCCTTGGTGTGCTGTGACAGTACCTGTAGCCCCTCAGCAGCCACCACGTCATCCGGGCGCAGGTAAGCACCAAAGTTCATGTAGGCCACGAATTCGTTAACGATCACCTTCTGGCCGATAAACGACCCCGCGACCATCGCTTCACTCCAAGGCACACCAATCAGGAAGGCGATCGGCGAGAACACCCAGCCCAGGATCAGTTCCAGTGACAGCTGTGGGAAATCGAACCAGCCACCAATACCGCCAAGAATACCGTTAAGCAGCGCGATCAGAGCGATAAATGCCAACAACATCGCCCCCACGTTCAGCGCCAACTGCATACCAGATGCCGCACCCGAGGCAGCGGCATCGATGACGTTTGCCGGGCGCTCATCTTCGGCGATCAGCTTCATCGCATCGGCTCGGTCTTGGGTATTTTCGGTTTCCGGCACCATCAGTTTGGCAAACAGCAACCCACCCGGTGCGGCCATAAAGGAAGCGGCAATCAGGTATTCCAACGGTACGCCCATCTGGGCATAGCCCGCCAGCACGGAACCGGCTACCGAAGCCAGGCCGCCGCACATTACGGCAAACAGCTCCGACTGGGTCATGGTGGCGATATAAGGGCGCACCACCAGCGGCGCTTCGGTCTGCCCCACAAAAATATTGGCCGTGGCTGACAGCGATTCGGTCCGCGAGGTACCCAACAGCTTATGCAAACCACCGCCTAAGAGCTTGATCACCACCTGCATGATGCCCAGGTAATAGAGCACCGCAATCAGCGAGGAGAAGAACACAATCACCGGTAACACACGCAGGGCGAACACGAAGCCGCCACCGCCGAACACTTCAAACATTTTGTCGGAAACCAGGCCACCAAAGATAAAAGAGATGCCCTCGTTACCGTAAGCGATGACGTTTGCCACCCCTTCCGACATGCCACCAAGAATACGGCGTCCGATCGGGACATAGAGCACCAGCGCGCCAATGCCAATCTGGATGATAAACGCGCCGAGTACGGTACGCAGTTTAATAGCGCGCCGGTTGCTGGAAAGCAGCACCGCAATGGCGATCAAGACCACCATACCGACCAGGCTCATGAAGAGTTGCATACGAGTATGTCCCTGTTGCGAAGAAGAAATGCCCCCGGCCCGCTGGATGAAACGGGTCGCCCAAGGGCGATAATGGGACGCAATTATACTGAGCGCGGCGGGATGAGACTCGTTTTATGTCACAAATATATACAAGTGGAAGCAACTGAAAATCACACAACGTGATTCAAGTCACATTTAAAGTGAGGGGTGCGGCCCTAATGCAAACAGGGATTGGCTATTTTGTTGTAGCTGTTCGGCAATCTCGTCGGCAGATTCAGGCCGTAGTTGGCAAAGCACCTGAAACACCTCCGCAGCCCGTTCAGGCCGGTTCGGCTGCCCTTGATAACCCGCCAACGGCATGTCCGGTGCATCGGTTTCCAGCAACAGCGAGGTCAACGGCAACTGCGACATCACCTGACGGGTTTTCTGCGCCCGCTCGTAGCTGATCGTGCCGCCAACGCCAATGTAATATCCCAGGCGAATAAAGGCCTGCGCCTGAGCCAGACTGCCAGCAAAACCATGCACTACGCCACGGCGCGGTACCTCGGTACGACGCAATGCGGCAGCCAACTGATCGTGGCTACGGCGAGAGTGCAGGATCACCGGCAAATCATACTGCTTTGCCAGCTTTAGCTGTGCTTTGAGCAGCCCCTGTTGGCGTTCAAACTGCGGTTCGGCCATATACAGATCCAACCCAATCTCCCCTACAGCCACCAGCTTATGCGGCTTGCTTGCCAGGAAACTTGCCAACTGTTGAAGCTGCTCATCATGGTGCTGGGCGATATACAGCGGGTGTAACCCCAGCGCGGCAAACAGCGGAGTATGTTCACGCGCCAGTTTGAGAATACGCACAAAGCGATCGGCCGTGACCGCTGGCACAATAATTTGCTGCACCCCGGCTTGCGCGGCCAATGCCAGGCTCGTCTGCTCATCCTCGCAAAAAGGTGGGAAATCAAAGTGGCAATGGGTATCAGTAAAGGCGTAACTCACAGCACATCTCCGTCACCCGGCAGGATGATTTTTGGTGTCGCTTCAGGCTGCACGGCATGGCCCTGCGGGTTGAGCACATCGGTAATAATCGGCGAAGGCATCCGCACGGTTTCCGGCTGGATCAGTCGACGCGAGAGCGACTTTTTCACCTTCATACCATCCATCTTTTCCTGCTCCAGCAGCCAGTGGCCTACCGTCGCCAGGAAATAACGCCCACAACGGCGGCCCAGATGATAATCGCGATTCAGCGCAGGCAAACGGCTGCCGAGCGCATTGCTCGCCAGCGGCTTAGGCGGGTATATTTCGAAGATACGCAGTTTGCCGGGCGGCTTTTCAATAAATTGCTGGATACGCAAATAGCTCTGCTCATGATGCTGCAACACCCGCACCATTTGCTGCAGGCTGCTTTCACCCAGCCATTGCTCCATGCGTTTCATCCACTTCGGCGTATAAACCATCTGTGAAGGTACGGTGCGGATCACCACGATGGTATCCGCCCCACGGCGATAGGCCTCTTCCACCGGGATGGCATCGCTGATGCCACCATCCTGATAGCTGACGCCGTCCAGCTCTACGCCCATGCGGTAAAAACCGGGGATAGCGCTGGAAGCCTTGATAGCCGGTAACCAGTTATCCCGCACCGCAGGCAAATAAACCGGCGCAAAGTCATCGCTGCGGCAGGCACACATCAAAAATTCACGGCCATTGACCAGCTGTTGTTCCGCCACGTCAAACGCCAGCGGCAGCTGTTGCGAAGTGATATCCAGCAACCAGTCGAGATCGATAAGATGCCCACCACGCACAAAGCGTAGCGGGTTAAAGAAATTGGCGGAAGTGGTGTAACGGGTGATCACCCGCCGTGCGTAGCCCATCTGGCCACAAATAAATGCCGAGAGGTTCTGCGCACCGGCAGAGGTGCCGATCATCAGATCAAATGGGTTAAAGCGTGCGCGTTGGAATTCATCCAGTACGCCAGCGGTAAAGATACCGCGCTGTCCGCCGCCCTCACACACCAGCGCCATTTTACCGGGCCGGTATGGTTTATACGCCAGGGGTTCTATATTACCGAGCGTGATGGGTATTCTGTATCCCAACCCCGTATCCTCAATGTGGCCGTTTTCCCGAGGATACCTCTTCTTGCTCTCTTCCGTAATCTTCTTGTAATACGCCAGAGAGGCAGTCATTGCTCCCTGCCAGCCACAGGCCGTCATTGCCGGAAAACTCCGCCCATGCCTGCCAAACCTGGCCTTTCAGCTGTTTCCAACGGCCAACAATGATGTCGCTATTCATGACCTGCCTCCTGGCGCCGAGAAAAAGAATCAAGCTTTGTTACAGTTTAGAGAGACGCTAAGGGCGCCGACGACCGGTAAACAGGCTGACCAGGAACAAGATGATCCCTACCACGAACACCACTTTGGCGGCCCAGGCAGCAGTACCTGCCAACGAACCAAAACCCAGTGCTGCGGCGATCAATGCAATCACTAAAAATATAATGCCCCATCGAAACATAAGCCTCTCCTTACCATGGTGATAAAAATTTCGCGTTTGGCTCGCCCCTGTAGGGTGCGGCTTAAAACTGCGGATTATTCTATTTCTGGTAGTGCATCCCAGGCGTTAGCCTGGGAGTTATCGCTTACTGTTACTGACGATTAAGGTTTTACCGCCAGATCGTTCTTGACGCTTTTCACGCCATCAATGGCTTTGGCAATACTTTCTGCACGGTCAGACTGTGCCTGGGTTTTCACCTCACCGGAAAGCTGCACCACACCATCGGTGGTTTCTACTTTCACGTTGCGTGAAGGCACGATGTCATCGGCCAGCAGTTTAGCTTTCAGCTCGCTGGTAGTTGCGGTGTCACCGGCATAGGATTTCACCGACTGGGTCGCTTGATCTTTCACGTGCAGCTTATCGCTGACGGATTTGACCCCTTCCACCCGGCCTGCAACGCTAACCGCTTGCTCAGCCTGAGCCTGAGTGGCGACAAAGCCGCTCAACGTCACCACACCTTTTTCGGTTTTCACCGAGATGTCGGTGCTTTTAATGGCTTTCTCGTCAACCAACGCACTTTTAACTTTAGCCGTTATGCCGCTGTCATCCATATAGTTGTCGACTTTTTTCATGGAGCTATCGATTTTGGCACCAGTACTATCAACTACGCCTGATGCTTTGTTCATCATGGTCTCTTCAGCCAAGGCCGAACCACTAACCAGTACCGAACCCAAAACGACTGCCATCAGCGAATGTGCAAACTTGGTATTTTTCATCGATCTCTTCCTTCTTGTTGTAGAACCCCAAACTGCTGTGGGCTCTGGTGCCGCCAGAGTGCGGCTAACTCAAATGAATACTTCACGATCTCTATACAATCAAACGTTCACGACCGGACTATTGCTCTACGGTAAACATACCTGCAATGCCCGTGCCAAGTTAAAAAAGCCGTTAAAAATCAACAACAACAAAACAAATGAGCAACAATTAAGCGTAAAACTGTCGTCCATTGGAGACATATAGCGGTTGATTTGGGATCCACATCACTATCTTATTGATATTGCTAAGATAGGACTGTCTCCTATCGGCAACACTACCGAATAACTCTCTAAAATATGTGGGTACAATAGTATTTTACGCTCATATGTCGCTATGCACCCTGATAAATATAGACCATCAGCGAAAATTTGCCGCCAGATCGCGGAAAATCTTGTTCAGTTTAGACAAAATGATTAGTGAGAAGGGTTTAATAATTAGCAGGATGGGGGCTGAAGAAGGAAAACACAGGGCGCTTAGAAGCGCCCTGTTGACGAGATTAATGCTCGCGAGTTTTGCGGAACACCACTTCTGGGTAACGTTCCTGAGTCAGATTGAGGTTAACCATGGTTGGTGCGATATACGACAGGTTGTTGCCGCCGTCCAGCGCCAGGTTCAGCTCGTTCTTACGCTTGAACTCTTCGAATTTCTTCACGTCGTCGCACTCGACCCAACGGGCTGTGGAGACGTTAACCGATTCATACAGCGCTTCCACGTTGTATTCGCTTTTCAGACGGGCAACCACCACGTCAAACTGCAGCACACCCACCGCACCCACGATCAGATCGTTGTTGGCGATTGGGCGGAATACCTGCACCGCGCCCTCTTCCGACAGCTGGACCAGCCCCTTCAGCAGTTGTTTCTGCTTGAGCGGATCGCGCAGGCGGATACGGCGGAACAGTTCAGGCGCAAAGTTCGGAATACCGGTGAACTTCATATCCTCACCCTGGGTGAAGGTGTCGCCGATCTGAATGGTGCCGTGGTTATGCAAGCCAATGATGTCGCCTGGGTAGGCTTCTTCAACGTGCGAGCGGTCACCGGCCATAAAGGTCAGCGCATCGGAGATCACCACGTCTTTGCCGGTACGAACCTGGCGCAGTTTCATGCCTTTCTCATAGCGGCCAGACACCACGCGCATAAACGCCACACGGTCGCGGTGTTTAGGATCCATGTTAGCCTGGATCTTGAACACGAAGCCGGTGAATTTCTCTTCGGCGGCGACCACTTCACGGGTATCGGTTTTACGTGGCATTGGCGCAGGCGCCCAGGCCACCAGCCCATCAAGCATATGATCGACACCGAAGTTACCCAAAGCGGTACCGAAGAACACCGGGGTCAATTCGCCTGCCAGGAAGGCTTCCTGCTCAAACTCATGGGAAGCCCCTTGCACCAGTTCCAGCTCATCACGCAGCTGGGCGGCCAGATCTTCGCCTACGGCAGCATCGAGATCCGGGTTGTTCAACCCTTTAACGATGCGCACTTCCTGAATGGTGTGGCCTTTACCGGTCTGGTACAGATAGGTTTCATCTTTATAGAGATGGTAAACCCCTTTGAACAACTTGCCGCAGCCGATCGGCCAGGTGATCGGCGAGCAGGCGATTTTCAGTTCGCGCTCAACTTCGTCCATCACTTCCATCGGATCGCGGATGTCACGGTCAAGTTTGTTCATGAAGGTCAGGATCGGCGTATCACGCAGGCGGGTAACTTCCATCAGCTTGCGGGTACGATCTTCAACGCCTTTTGCGGCGTCGATCACCATCAGGCAGCAGTCCACCGCCGTCAGGGTACGGTAGGTATCTTCGGAGAAGTCTTCGTGCCCCGGGGTATCGAGCAGGTTAACCAGGCAGTCGCGGTACGGGAACTGCATCACCGAGGTGGTGATCGAGATACCACGTTGTTTCTCCATCTCCATCCAGTCGGATTTGGCGTGCTGGCTGGAGCCACGGCCCTTTACCGTACCGGCGGTCTGGATAGCGTGTCCGAATAACAGCACCTTCTCGGTGATGGTGGTTTTACCCGCATCGGGGTGCGAGATAATGGCGAAAGTTCTTCTTTTCGCAACTTCGCGGGCGAATTCACTAGGAGACATGTTTTTCACGTTTCTATGGTTAGTCCGCCCTGCTCATCATCACAACGCGCCGATCGCGGCGCCAGGCAAAGCGGTAATAAAAAGATAGTAGCCGAGTATTTTCGCTGATTTACCAACCGGTGACAATCAATGGTTTCTTCGGCATAAGATAATGGCAGGCCAAACCGGCTGCACAAAGGGAGGACTGTAAGTCGCTATCCCAGCGGCAGTGCCATAACGATCGCGTCTTCGCGGCCACTGGCTGCAGGGTAATAGTTGCGGCGTACCGTTACTTCATTGAAGCCAAGATCTTCGTAGAGCGCTATCGCACCACTGTTGGAAGCTCGTACTTCCAGCCATAGAGTGACCACTCCACGCGCTTCCAATTGCTCGATCACGGCAGTCAGCAGCATGCGGCCAAAGCCCCGGCGCTGCCAGCTTGGATGAATAGCAATATTAAACAGCGTGGCTTCGTCCAGCACGATTTGGGTAATGGCAAAACCCGCCATTTGCCCTTCGGTTGCCAATTTCAGGTTAAGGTAACGTTCGCCCTGATTGCTGGTTAGCGTCGCCTCCGTCCAGGGAAACGCATGGCTGGCTTGTTCAATCTTGAAGGCTGTGGCCAGATCGGCCGCTGTCAGGGTAGAAATGCTGTTCATGATGACAAATCTGCTGCCAGAGTGCGCGTTTCGCACCCGCATCTTGAGAAAGCTCGGCCAGCGCCGGGCTATGTAGTTGCGCGCCGGCCACCGCTAGCGGCTCCGTGACGCCCAACCGCCAACTGTTACACTCGGTATCTTGCGGCAGCATCGCTACCTGATCCGGTGTCAGGCCATAGGTTTGTGACGCTGTCAGCCCCAGGCTGCGCAGCACGTCACAAAACAACGGGTCGTGCTGGTCTGGCAATGCCTGCGCCACCACCAGCAGGCGCACGTTCGGGGGCACGCTTACCGCCACCTCTCCCTGCAACACTCCAGGGCGGCGTAATGTCCACTGCGTAATCCCCAGCTGTTGTAACAACCAGTCGCGTTTTGATGCCATGCCGATCCCCGTGTGTGACGCACCCTACCTGCCCTATTGCCGCGCTATGCTAACAAACCCAGGCAGCCTGCGCCAACAAACCCGTCGAACATCTGGCCACAAAGCTCTATAATCTCCGGCTAAATCTTGAGGAGCCGAAAACTGATGTCTGCATTAACCCCCGCCAGTGAAGTCATGCTGCGCCACAGTGATGAATTTATGGAACGCCGCGTGCTGTTTGCCGGCGATCTGCAGGATACCCTGCCGGCCCAATTCGAGGCCGCGGATGTGCGTGTCCACACCCAGCAATACCATCACTGGCAGTTACTGAACCGGACGATGGGAGAGCATGCACAGTTCGGCCTGACGGTCGATCCTGCCTTCGTCGCCGAGTGTGATACGCTGGTATATTACTGGCCAAAGAGCAAGCAGGAAGCGCAGTTCCAACTGTGCAATATCCTGGCCCTGCTGCCGGTTGGCGCAGAAATTTTTGTCGTCGGTGAAAACCGCAGTGGCGTACGCAGCGCGGAACAAACGCTGGAAGGCCATGCCACGCTTGCCAAGATCGACAGCGCTCGCCGCTGTGGGTTGTATCATGGCCGCATCGATGTGCAGACCCAGTTTGATCTGGCCGACTGGTGGGAAAGCTATCAGTTGCACGATCTGGAAGTGAAGACGCTACCTGGCGTGTTCAGCCGTGACGGCCTGGACGTTGGCAGTTCACTGCTGCTCTCCACGCTGGAAAAACACATGAAAGGCAAAGTGCTGGACGTGGGTTGTGGCGCTGGCGTAATGGCTTCGGTGCTGTCTAAACTGTCGCCGAAAATGAAGCTGACCCTCAGCGACGTCAACGCCGCAGCCGTAGAATCCAGCCGAGCAACTCTGGCTGCCAACGGCATTGAAGGGGAAGTGATCGTCAGTAACGTCTACTCCGACATTACCGGCCGCTTTGACCTGATCATCTCCAACCCACCGTTCCATGACGGCCTGGCCACCAGCCTGACCGCCGCAGAAACGCTGATCCGCGGGGCGTTAAAACACCTGCCAATCGGTGGTCAACTGCGCATCGTCGCCAACGCCTTCCTGCCTTACCCGGACATTCTGGATGCCACCTTCGGCAGCCATGAAGTGTTGGCACAAAATGGCCGCTTCAAGGTGTATAAAGCCACCGTAGCCCGCCAGCCACGCGATGCGAAGAAGAAAAGGTAACAGGCCCCTCACCCTAACCCTCTCCCACAGGGAGAGGGGATCGATCGTGCCACCATTTGACTACAGCACCCTACCTATAAATTCAGCCACGCGACTGAATAACTTGTGTACCTGACCACGGCTCCGTACCCGCCCCCTCTCCCTCGCACAAGTGTTCCTGACGCCTCCGATTTGTTCATCGGGAGAGGGTTGGGGTGAGGGGAGATTGCTCGCCTGACGAACATTTATCCCCAAGGTAGGCCATCAGCCGTTAATCAACTCCATACCCACCGTTGTATAGCGTGCCCCCGCCACGCCTGCCAGAGGGAATACCGCCTCGATCGCCGCCAATTCCTGCTCGCTCAGCGTGATCTCCGCTGCTGCCACGTTTTCTTCCAGATAGCGCCGACGTTTGGTACCAGGAATTGGAACAATATGTTCCCCCTGCGCCATCACCCAGGCCAACGCCAGTTGCGACGGGATTACGCCTTTCTGCCTGGCCAGTTCACTGACCTTGGTGACTAGTTCCAGATTGCGAGCAAAGTTTTCCCCCTGAAAACGTGGATTATCGCGGCGGAAATCATCTGCCGCCAAGTCCTCGAGACTCTGGATCGCCCCGGTCAGAAAGCCACGTCCAAGCGGGCTATAGGCGACAAAACCAATGCCCAAACGTCGGCAAGTGGCCAGTTGCCCCTGCTCAGCGTCCCTGCTCCACAAGGAATATTCAGTCTGCAACGCGGTGATCGGATGCACCTGTTGGGCGCGTTCCAACGTTGCAACGGAGGTTTCACTCAGGCCAATATGACGGATCTTGCCCTCTTTGATCAGATCAGCCAGGGTGCCAACCACCTCTTCGATCGGTACCGTCGGATCGACCCTGTGCTGGTAGTAAAGATCGATGGTTTCTACCCCTAGCCGCTGCAAGCTGCCTTCGACCGAGCGACGGATATAGTCCGGTTTGCTGCTCACGCCCCGCGCAGTGGGATCGGCCGGATCGCGCACAATACCGAATTTGGTGGCCAGAAATACCTGGTCGCGTTTGCCTTTGATCGCCTTGCCGATCAGTTGTTCATTGGTGTGCGGGCCGTACATATCTGCAGTGTCCAGTAGAGTCACCCCCAGTTCCAGAGCCCGATGCAGCGTGGCGATAGCTTCCTGCTCATCATAACCCGTAGAGTAGAAATCGCTCATCCCCATGCAACCTAAACCCAGGGCAGAAACGAGGGGGCCATTAGTACCTAATTTGCGCTGTTGCATTGTGTGGTCCTTATTGAACATGGATGTCGAAACAAAGTCTGGTTGTTTATGCCACAAAGATAAATAATGCAGATTGCACATCACTGTTCATAAATCACCAACAATGCGGGCGGCAAAATGGATCAGGTTCAGGCTATGCGCATCTTTACCCGGATCGTGGAACTAGGCAGCTTCAGCCGCGCGGCCGAACGATTGCAACTGCCGCGAGCCACGGTAAGCAACGTGCTCAAACGCCTTGAGCAACGGCTTGGCGTCAGATTATTGGTGCGCACCACGCGTCAGGTACAGGTCACCGCCGAGGGAACGCTGTACTACCAACGTTGTCTGCACCTGCTGGACGCCCTGGAAGAAGCAGATACCCTGTTCAGCCACCACAAGCTGCAACCCACCGGTAAGGTGCGGATCGATATGCCCCATTCGCTGGCGCGGGAAGTCGTCATCCCAGCGCTGGATGAGTTCTATCAGCGCTATCCAGAGATAGAAATTGCGCTGGGGGCCAACGACACCCATGTCGATCTGCTGCGCGAGGGGGTAGATTGCGTGCTGCGGGCCTGGGAGACCGAAGACGATACGCTGGTTGCCCGACGAATTGCCCAACTACCACAGCTCACCTGCGCCTCTCCCGGCTATTTACAGGCGTTTGGTACCCCGCAGTCGATCGACGAGCTGCAACACCATCGAGCAGTGGGCTATTTCTCCTTGGTGAATAACCGCAACTACCCGCTGGAATTTTGCCGTGATGGCCGCCTTGAGCTGCGCGAATTGCCAAGCAGATTGAGCGTTAGCGGGGCCGATGCCTATACCAGTGCCTGCCGTGCCAATTTGGGGCTGATCCAGGCGGCGCGTTATATCATCTCCCCTTGGTTGCAAAGCGGCGAACTGGTGGAAGTGTTGGTAGATACGCCACCACCGCCGATGCCGATCTACATCATGTATCCGCCTGGTCGTTTCCTCGCGCCGCGTGTCAGGGTATTGATTGATTGGCTGATTACGTTGTTCGAAGGCCATAAAAAGCGCTGATATGCCGTTTTTTACAGCAAACGCCTCCAATCCAGGAAATAACTATTGACGTACCCGCCAAAATCTCTAGAATTCGCCTCCGTGGTAGCGTTACTCCGGTAGCGTATCTGGTAGGCGAAGGTGGCGGAATTGGTAGACGCGCTAGCTTCAGGTGTTAGTGTCCTTACGGACGTGAGGGTTCAAGTCCCTCTCTTCGCACCAAATAACCACATGATTTATATTGCACAGCATCGAATGCGAAGGTGGCGGAATTGGTAGACGCGCTAGCTTCAGGTGTTAGTGTTCTTACGGACGTGAGGGTTCAAGTCCCTCTCTTCGCACCAAGCTGGTGATATAAATCGACATCAAAGCAACACATCAAACTGTGCGAAGGTGGCGGAATTGGTAGACGCGCTAGCTTCAGGTGTTAGTGTTCTTACGGACGTGAGGGTTCAAGTCCCTCTCTTCGCACCACTTGATGGGTTCTCTTCCAGCTGTTCCTGCGTTAAAACTCATTGAAAAAAACCAACACGCTCAGGCGTGGTTTTGTCGTTTCAGTTAAAGCTGAAATGCAGGCTGATTGCGGCCAGTCCACCTGCTAGAGCCATGCAGGAAGGGAGCAGCAGGTAATGACGCCAGCGGCTGTTAAACAACATCACCAGCGTAGCCAACATGGCAACCACGATCAGAGTACGCAGTTGCATCATATCCAGGTCGATCAGCGCCAGAAATGGCATCAGGGCGCAAGGCAGCAACACGCCCCATGCGCTGGCAAGCCGATTCCCCAGGCACCAGCTGATGCCCCACAATCCACAAGCGGCAACCATGGCAGCTAACATGATAACCCCACCCTTCAAGTGATAATGATAACCAATATCATATAACACTTTTTTTAGGCCCGCACTCTTTTCAAGATCCGGCTGAACGCGGATGACAGCCTGCGCGAAAAATGTTAGTTTCACATAAGAAAATTCTTAACATTTATAGTCTGTTAATAATAACCAAATGGAATTATTCAGCAGGCGTTGTCTAACATTTTTCCTTCGACCGGCCCCATTGGTAAAGAGTGATCCCCGTATGAACTCGCGTTCTTATCAGCAACTGCAAACCAGCAAACAGCGTTTATCCCTGTTTCTTTTCTTGTTGATGAATGCCGCCTCTGCCATTTTTACTTTATTCGTGCCCTTTAAAGAAATGCCGGCATTCACGCTGCCGCTAATCTGCATTCCGGCGATTTGCCTGGCGGCCATGCTATTTACGCTGTATTCGCCCCGCCACTACGTCCAAAGGCTCAACCTGCTCGCCATCATCCTTGGGCTACTGTGGGCGGCGCACATCTATTGCAAGAGCCAGCTTACCGCCAGTGACAACCACGGTTTTTTGCTGATCAGCCTGTTCAGTATTTTCTTTATCAGCGCGATCTCACTGACGGATAACCTGCTCGCCTTCTGCCTGCACGCCATACCTTCGGCACTGATTATCCTGTGGCTGGACGGCATGCATAACACCATGCGTATTCTGTTCACCACTCTGCTGCCGATTGTTGCTTTCTCGGTCCATCATTTGCTGTTGAAGCGCAGTGAAATGTTTACCCAACATCTGGTGGCCAACCTGTATCACGAGCGGGATAAGTTCAGCGATCTGAGCATGCTCGATCCGCTAACCGGCCTGTATAACCGCCGTGGGCTGGAGAGCAAACTCGATCAGTTGCTCTCACCGACCTCAGGCAACCACTTTGTGCTGCTACTCGATATCGACCATTTTAAGGTTTACAACGATCGCTACGGCCACACTCTGGGCGACCAAGCACTAGTCCAAGTGGCAGCGACCATCCGGGATGCGGTACGCTCACGGGATATCGTGGTGCGTTACGGCGGAGAAGAGTTTTTGGTACTGTTGACCAACGTCGGTGAAGACTACGCGGCCTATCTGGCGGAAAAGGTACGCCAATGCGTGCAGGAATTGACCATTTCCCATCGTTTCCAAACGCAGGAGACAACCAAGGTGACGTTAAGCGCCGGGATTTCTGCGCTGGATAAGCTGGATATCGACTCAGCGATCTGTGCCGCCGACGCCGCGCTGTACCGGGCCAAAAACAGTGGCCGCAACAATATTCAGCTAGCCTCACACCCGCAGCCAGTCACCTGATCCTTTCCCCTTCGCCGGAAGGGGAAAGGTGAAAAACTTTTACCTGTCGCCACTTTTACCACATGCCAATCGCGCCGTAGCGCATTACACTAGCGGACAACTTACGCCTTCCCTGTCACATTTTTAAATGGAACACGACCGTTGAAGACCTCACTCTCCACGTTATTGCTGGCGCTTGGCCTGTGTGCCGTGCCGTTAGCCAGCCAAGCGACCGACGCGCAGCTGACCTCACAGATTGTCGATCAATATGCTGAACATATCTTCTTTAACAGCGGCGCAACCGGTATGGCGCTGGTGGTTATCGATAATAATCAGGTAGTTAACCGCAGCTTTGGCGATACCAAACCGGGTAACGATCTGCGCCCACGGCCAGACTCGCTGATCCGCATCGCCTCCATCACCAAGCTGATGACCAGCGAAGTGATGGTCAAAATGGCAGCGGAAGGTAAGGTCAAACTCACCGATCCACTGCGCAAATATGCTCCCAAAGGCGCTATCGTCCCTGCCTACAATTCACGCCAGCCGATTACCTTGCTGAACCTGGCAACGCACACCAGCGCCCTACCGCGTGAGCAACCCGGTAAGAAGCCACCGAAAACGCCGGTGTTTACCTGGCCCACCAAGGCACAGCGCTGGCAATGGTTGTCTCATGCCACCATTACCGTGCCACCGGGCGTGCGGGCGGCCTACTCCAACCTGGCCTACGACCTATTGGCCGATGCGTTGTCACGTGCCGCTGGCAAGCCTTATAACGCCTTGCTGCGTGAGAAAGTCACGGGTCCACTGGGGATGGTTGATACCACACTGACGCCAAGCGCAGAGCAGTGCTCACGCCTGATGGTGGCCGCTTCTGGGCCAAGTGCCTGCCGCGACACCACGGCCGCCGGAGGCAGCGGTGGCGTTTACTCAACGCCGCGCGATATGCAACGCTGGATGCAACAGTTCCTCTCCTCCAACGTATCTGGCGCACGCAAGCCAACGGCCTTGACCGAACAAACCATGTATTTCCAGCGCAAAGATCTGGCGTCACTAAAAGGCATGGATGTACCGGGTGAAGCCTCTGCTTTAGGATTGGGTTGGGTATATATGGCACCGAAAGACGGCCTGCCGGGGATCATCCAGAAAACCGGCGGTGGCGGCGGCTTCATCACCTATATGGCGATGGTGCCGCAGCAAAATATCGGCGTGTTCGTGGTCGTTACCCGCTCGGAATTGACCAAATTCACCAATATGAGCGATCCGGTCAACCGGCTGGTCGCGGATTTGGTGGCGAATAAAGGCTAAGCCGATCCCACTTACGACAGGACATGTTGCGTAGCGCGATAGGCGGAAGGTGAACAGCCTTCCAGCCGATTGAAGAAGCGAGCGAAATAGGCGGGATCTTTAAACCCCAGGCTGTAGGCCGTTTCATGCACCGTGCAGGCGCTGAACAGCAGCAGCCGTTTGGCTTCACGCAACAGGCGATCGAAGATCAGCCTTTTGGGTGGCCGGTTGGCAAAGCGGCGGCACAGGTCGTTGAGGCGTGATTCCGTCACCCCCAGCGACTGGGCATATTCCGGCACCGACAGGTGATCGCGAAAACGCTCGTCCACCATCTTGTTAAAACGCTGGAACAGCTTCAGTTCACCGCGCACGCCGCTGGCGGCCTTATCATCCAATGAGGTATTGCGCAGCATCAGCGTGAAGACCGCCTGGGCCAGCAATGCCAACGTCTGCTCGCGCCCGGCCATCTTTTGGCTAAACTCGCGGGCGATCAGTTCCCAATAATGCCCAAGCGCCGCCAACTCCTGTGGCACTGCGGCCAGAGAAAGGCAAATCCCCGGCATATCCAGCGCCAGATTGCTGCCCGGATACAGGCGCTCCAGCAACGGCCAGATCAGTTCCTGGCGTACCGTTAACACGTGGCCGTCGCTGTCTGGTTCGGTGAAAAAGGCGTGTGGCACCGAAGGCGGGGTGAGGATAAACAGCGGAGCCTGCACCGAATAGTGTTGATCGTCCAGCTGCAGCTCTATCCTGCCGGTGGCCAGATAATGCAGTTGGAAGAAACGGTCGTGCCAGTGCACCTGCATATCCCGGCCAAAAAACGCCGCCAGCCCGGCAAAGGTTTCGTAGTGCACCTCATCAGCGGCGTAACGCGCGTCATACTCTTTGCCAATATCGATATTGGCGATAAAGCCGGTACTTTTCTGCACGCTGTCCTCCGGTGAAAATAAGACAAGGAAATCCCCCGCTCCCAAAAGGAGAGGGGGCGTCGCCTGAAGCAATATCCAAAGTTTATGGCGTGGCCCGTGGGCGTGAATCCTTCATCGGGATACGCCATACCAGCACGGCCCCGATAATCAACAACGCCGAGACAAAATAGAGCCCGGAGTTAAAGCTGCCGGTCACATCCTTGAACCAGCCGATCAACAGTGGGCTGACCGCCGAGCCGATGTTACCGGTGGCGTTGATCACCGCGATCCCCACCGCTCGAGCTTCAAAGCTGATTGACTGATCCGGCGTGGTCCAGAAGATCGCCATCGCGGTAAACGAGCCGACCGACGCCATCACGATCCCTAACAGTTGGACCATACTGTGATTGGTCGCCGAAGCCAGCAGCCAACCCGCCGCGGCAAACAGATAAGGCAGTGCGGTGTGGAACTTACGCTCCTGCAGGCGATCCGAACGTTTACTCCACCAGATCATACCGGCGATGGTACAGATTTGCGGGATCGCCGCCAGAAAACCGATCATGATGTTACTGCTGCTCTGGTTGAAGCTCTGCAAGATCTGCGGCGTCCAGATATTGATGGCGCTCAGGGTATTGGTGAGGCAGAAATAGGCCAGCGTATACATCAGCACCACCGGCGTCAGCACCTCACGCCACAGGCTGCGCTGTTGCAACGCCCGGTGGCTGCTCGGCCCTTCCGGCTGCACCAGTTGCAGTTTGTCGGCTTCCATCATCGCCTTCAGGCTGGTCTTCTCTTCGCTGGTCAGCCACTTGGCCTTGGCCGGCGTGTCGTCCAGATAGAACCACACCACCACGCCGAGGATCACCGAAGGAATGCCTTCCAGCAGGAACAGCCATTGCCAACCTTTCAGGTTCATCATGCCGTCCAGCGCCAGAATATAGCCGGACACCAACGAACCCACCGCCATCGTGACGGGCATGGCAATCATAAACAAAGCGTTGGCCCGGGCGCGGTAGAACGCCGGGAACCAGTAGGTGAGATACACCAGGATCCCCGGCAGGAAGCCCGCCTCGGTAATACCGACGATCATCCGCAGCACGTACAGACTGGTTGGCCCAGTGGCAAACATGGTGCAGGTAGAAGCAATGCCCCACAGCACCATGATGGTGGCGATCCAACGCCGTGCCCCCACCCTGCTCAGCATCATGTTGCTGGGGATGCCAAAGATCACGTAGGTGACGTAAAACAGCGTTGCGGCCAGGCCGAACATGGTGGAGCTAAGACCGAGGTCCTGCTTCATGGTCAAACCGGCAAACCCGATGTTGATACGGTCAAGGAACGAGAAAACAAACAACACAAATAAGAAAATAATCAGGCGCCGAAATAACTTTTTAATCACCGACTGCTCGGTGGCGGTTAACGCTTTATGTTGCTCTGCCGGGTTCAGTGGCTTGAGCGAATCGACGTTGCTCATGATGACTCCGATTAGTAAACGCTCTGGGATGGAGGTGGCTCCGCCGCTTTATCCTGTTTGAAACTGCTGAGCAGGGAGTCTGCCGCCCGTACCAGCAGAGTGGTATCCACGCCAACGGCAACAAACAACGCGCCGGATGCCAGATAGTGCTGCGCCAGTTCCTGCTGTGCCATCAGGATGCCCGGTGCCTTGCCTGCGGCACGGATGCGGGCAATGGCATCATCAATAGTGCGCTGCACTTCGGGATGCTGCGGATTACCGGCAAAGCCCATGTCGGCACTCAGATCCGCCGGGCCGATAAAGACGCCGTCGACCCCTTCCACCTCCAGGATGGCATCCAGATTTTTCACCGCCTCTCGGGTTTCGATCTGTACCAACACACACATCTGGCTGTCGGCAAGATGCAGGTAATTCGGCACCCGGTTCCAGCGCGAGGCGCGAGCCAACGCACTACCGACCCCGCGAATACCGTTTGGAGGATAGCGGGTCGCCCGCACCGCCTCCTGCGCCTGTTCGGCGTTTTGGATCATCGGGATCAACAGGGTTTGCGCACCAACGTCCAGCAGTTGTTTGATCAGCACCGGATCGTTCCAGGCCGGACGCACCACCGGATGGCTGGGATAAGGCGCCACCGCCTGCAACTGCCCCAATACCGTTTGCACATTGTTAGGCGCATGTTCGCCATCGATCAGCAGCCAGTCGAACCCGGCGCCGGCCAGCAGTTCCGCACTGTAGCTGCTGCACAGCCCCAGCCACAGGCCGATCTGCGGGCGTTTTTCCTGCAAGGCCTGTTTGAAATGGTTAGTTATCATCGTGTTGCTCCTTAGACAAACCGGCAGCTGATGCAGCCCATCGGACCATAGTCGGCATGGAAGGTATCGCCGCGCCGTGCCGCCACCGGGCGGGTGAAGGAACCGCCAAGGATGATTTGCCCGGCCTCCAGCTCCACGTCATACGGGGACAGCTTATTAGCCAGCCAGGCCACGCCGTTGGCCGGGTGATTGAGCACCGCCGCCGCCACGCCAGATTCTTCAATCACGCCATTGCGATACAGCAAGGCACTGATCCAGCGAAGATCCAGCGCATCAGGCTTGATCGGCCTGCCGCCCATCACCACACCGGCGTTGGCAGCATTGTCAGAAATGGTGTCGAACACCTTGCGTGGCCGCTGGGTTTGCGGATCGACGTTATGGCTGCGGGCGTCGATGATCTCCAGCGCCGGGATCACATAGTCGGTAGCGTTATAGACATCAAATAGCGTGCAGTTCGGCCCACGCAGCGGCTTCGCCAGCACAAACGCCAGTTCGACTTCGACGCGTGGCACGATAAAGCGATCGATCGGAATGTCGCTGCCATCGTTAAAGAACATGTCGTCCAGCAGCGCGCCGTAGTCCGGCTCGGTGATCTGCGAGCTGACCTGCATGGCTCGCGAGGTCAGCCCGATCTTATGCCCCTTCAGCGTGCGCCCTTCGGCGATCTTCAGCTCAACCCATTGGCGCTGGATAGCATAGGCATCTTCTATAGTGATCTCCGGGTGATCCAGCGATAACGCGCGGATCTGTTCCCGGCTCTGCTCGGCCTGATGCAGGCGCTGCACGGCTCGGCTCAGTACGTCTTTATCCAGCATTTACCACCCCTTGTTCAGTCCTTGCTAAACAGCGCATGAACGTTGTTTTGCTTGTAATTCAGCACCGGATCCAGCTCTTCCATGGTGAAAGAGAGGGCCAGATAGCGTTTGGCCATCAGCGCTGCAAAGTGATCCTTGATCAGGATGAACAGCATTTCGCCCACCTGTTGGCGGCTTTCCAGACTGCGGCCGTGGCCTATCTTCAGCGTCATATGCACAAAGGCATAGTTCTGCTTGCCGTCGGCCATCTGCCAGGTATCCAGCCAGATGGCGCGGCTCCGGATGCCAGCCAGCGGGAAGATGCCGGTTTCCGCCAGCGCGTGATTAACCTTCTCGAACAGCGCTGGCAAATCCGCCTCCCGGCGGATGTTGTCGGTACATTCAGCGTAAAAATGGGGCATTGGGTATCCTCAGGCTTGAGCGGGAAGCGGGAATATGCCGTTGACCTGGCCGGTTCCGGAACTGGCAAACAGCGGGGTAACGAACTCCACCTTGCCCTGGTACTTGTCCCAACCCAGCAGGCCCAGCAACATCACGGTGTCGTGCATATTGCCTTCGCCATAGCAGTAATCGGCGTACTCCGGCAGCATTTCGCAAAACTCGCGGAAGCGCCCTTCTTCCCACAGTTTCACTACCCGTTCGTCCATCTGCTGGTCGAACTGGCGGGTGTAGCTGTTCATGCCCTGCTCGGCACGTTGATCGTCGATAAAGCGGTGTGACAGCGAGCCGCTAGCCAATACCGCCACGGTACCGTCGTATTTCTCAATCGCAGTTTTGATCGCTTCGCCCAGGCGGCGGCTATCGGCAAAGTCATGCACGGTGCAGAAGGCAGAAATGGAGATCACCTTGAAGTGGCGGTCGCTGTTCATGTAGCGCATTGGCACCAGCGTGCCGTATTCCAACTCCAGGCTTGGGATCTCATGGGCCTTGGCACGTACGCCAAGCTTGCGGGCTTCATCGGCAATCATCTGCCCCAGCTCCGGGTTGCCGTCGTATTCATAGGTCATGTCACGAATGAAGTGCGGCAGCTCGTTGCTGGTGTAAAGCCCTTTAAAATGCGAGTTACAGTTGATGTGGTAGGCGCTGTTCACCAACCAGTGGGTGTCGAATACGATAATGGTGTCGACGCCCATTTCACGACAGCGGGCGCTGATCTCTTTGTGACCATCAATGGCGGCTTGACGGCAGCCATGGTGTTCTCCTGGCAATTCAGACAGGTACATCGAAGGAACGTGTGTAATCTTTGCGGCTAATGCTAATTTACCCATATGTCCTCCTATCCCCTTTATCTTTCAGCCTGCAGCACGGCAGGCCGCAGGCTGATATCTATCGGGTCTAGTCCTTGGTTGTTGTTTTAAAGGGCACGGAGCTATCTCACACTCCCCAACGTGGGATCGGGTGATCCCCCATGGAGATACAAACGTTTTTCATCTCGGCAAACACTTCGAAGCTGTACTCACCGCCTTCACGGCCGGTGCCAGAGGATTTCACCCCGCCAAACGGCTGGCGCAGATCGCGTACGTTCTGGGTGTTGACGAAAACCATACCCGCTTCAATATTACGGGCCAGACGCAAGACTTTGCTCACATCCTGCGTCCAGATGTACGACGCCAGGCCGTACTCCACATCGTTGGCCATGCGCAGGCCGTCTTCTTCTGATTTGAACGGCAGGAGGCAGGCCACCGGCCCGAAGATCTCTTCCTGCGCGACACGCATACTGTTGTTAACATCGGCCAGCACCGTTGGGCGCAGGAAGTTGCCATGGCTCAATCCGGCCGGTTTGTCCGGGCCACCAGCCAACAAAGTGGCTCCTTCTTCGATACCCAAGCGAATATAGCCGGAGACTTTTTCCCAGTGCTGCGGGCTGATCAACGCACCGACCTGGGTATTGGGATCCATCGGATCGCCCACGCGCAGGCGGTTGGCACGCTCGGCAAAGCGTTTGACGAATTCCGGGTAAATACTTTCCTGAATAAAGATGCGTGAACCCGCGGTGCAGCGTTCACCGTTAATCGAGAAGATGGTGAACAGCGCAGCATCCAACGCCCGCTCGATATCGGCATCCTCAAAGATCAGCACCGGTGATTTGCCGCCCAGCTCCATCGAGAATTTCTTCAGCCCGGCGCTTTCAATAATGCGGCGGCCGGTTGAGGTCCCCCCGGTGAAGGACACCGCACGCACGTCCTTATGGCGTACCAGAGCATCCCCCGCCGTTGCGCCATAGCCTTGCACCACGTTCAGCACCCCGGCAGGAATACCGGCTTCCAGCGCCAGTTCACCCAGGCGATCCGCCGTCAGTGGCGACAGTTCGGACATTTTCAGCACTGCGGTATTGCCCAGCGCCAGGCAAGGCGCGGTTTTCCAGGTGGCGGTCATAAACGGCACGTTCCACGGCGACACCAGCGCACACACGCCCACCGGTTGGATCAGCGTGTAGTTGAGCATCTTGTCGTCTACCGGGTAGGTGCGGCCATTCATCTGCTGGCAGATCTCGGCAAAGAACTCAAAGTTGTGCGAGGCGCGTGGGATCAGCACGTTTTTGGTCTGGTGGATCGGCAACCCTGTATCTGCGGTTTCCATCTCGGCAATCTGCGGTACGTTCTGGTCGATCAGTTCACCCAGGCGACGCATCAGACGTGCCCGCTCTTTCATCGGCGTATTGGCCCATTTCGGGAAGGCTTCTTTTGCCGCAGCGACTGCCTGGTCGATTTCGAGCTGGCCACCGGACGCCACTTCCGCCAGCACTTCGCCGTTAGCCGGGTTGGTGGTGGTGAAATACTCTTTACTGGCGACGTTTTTGCCGTTGATCCAATGGTTGATGGTTTTCATCCCTTGCTCTCCTCGTAATCTTTTTCACTGATGATGTGGTTAACCAAGCGGCCAATGCCTTCGATCTCAACCACAATTTCATCCCCAGGCTGCACGTCGGCCAGCCCTTTCGGCGTGCCGGTGGCGATCATGTCGCCAGGCTGCAACGTCATAAATTCACTCAGGTATTCGATCAGGAACGGGATGTCGAAAATCATGTCAGCGGTGGTGCCGCGCTGGCGCAGTTCACCGTTAACGTAGGTGCTGAGCGTCAAGTTATGCGGATCCGCAACATCGTCACGATCGACAATGTAGGGGCCGATAGGCGTCAGGGTGTCGCGGCTTTTCACCCGCAGGTTGGGGCGATAGTAGTTTTCCAGGTAGTCGCGGATGGCGTAGTCGTTGCACAGGGTGTAACCGGCCACGTAATCCATCGCCTGCTCGCGGCTGACGTTACGCGCAGTTTTACCGATCACCGCCACCAGCTCGGCTTCGTAGTGCATGTATTCCACCTGCGCCGGTCGCACGGAAACCTGGCGGTGACCGGTCAGGCTGTTTGGCCCTTTGAGGAACACCAAAGGCTCTTCCGGCGCTTTAAACTCCAGCTCACTGGCGTGATCGGCATAGTTCAGGCCGAGGGCAAATATCGTGCCCTGCGCCGGTGGCAGCCATTCCACATCGTGCTCATCGAGCTTGCTGCCATCGGGCAGGATAACGCTTAACTGGTCGTCTACGGTGACGTTAACAATCTGGCCATGATGGCGGATACGAGCATGTCTCATGGTTATTCTCCTGCCTGCGTCACTTGGTTGGTAAGGGTTGGCAAACCTGCGGCCCGCACCGTCACTTGATCACCCGGCTTGATCTCAACCCGCTGGTGTGGCGTGCCAATCAGCACCGCATCCCCCGGTTGCAGGGTAATAAAATCGCTGATGGCGGCGATCAGTTCCGGCACCGAACGCACCAGATCGGCCGTTGACCAGCGATCCTGCTCCACGCCGTTGATTTCGGTGATAATTTCCAGATTGCGGGTGCTAGCCAATGAAGCCACCTCTCCCAGCGGGCAGAAACCGTCACGGCATTTGGCCTTGATCGCCGGGCGATAGAAGCTGGTTTCCGGCAGGCTGACGTCGTTAGCCAAGGCATAACCGGCCACATAATCGGCCACCTTATCCGCCGCCACCTTGCGGGCGGTGCTACCAATCACGACTGCCAGCGTTGCGCCACTTTGCACGGTTTCACCGGCCGGGAACGGAATGCTGCCGCCGTTGGCAAGATAGGTATTACGCGGTTTGATAAACCACACCGGCGTCTTGGGCGGCGTTTGGTAAGGGGCGGCGCGAAACGCCTGATCCCAGGCATCAAGCTGGCTGCGGTGGTTAAGTGCTACGGAAAATACGGTGCCTTTCATGCAGACTCCTTCTACGGATCGCCAATCATTAATATGTTAATGAATACTTTTATACGCTGTTCAGCATTTACGCAACGTTGTTAATTTAATTTGTGATCGTGATAACGAAATATTCACAAATTATGCACATTAGCGTTATTAATCAGCAAATTAACCTTTTTTGCAGGATTTTTACGTAACGGATCGCGTTTTGCCGTTCTCCGCTGGTCAAAAATTGGCTACTATTAAGTTGTTAATAAAATTAAGCCAAGGCCATCGACATGCATGAATCGTTAACCATCGCCCTGTTGCAGGCGCGTGAAACCGCCATGGGGTTCTTCCGCCCGATCCTGAAAAGCCACAATCTGACAGAGCAGCAATGGCGCATCATTCGCGTATTGGCCGATAACCGTTCCATTGAGTTTCACGAGTTGGCCGCAGAAACCTGCATCCTGCGCCCCAGCCTGACCGGCATCCTGTCGCGCATGGAGCGGGATAAGCTGATCTTTCGCCTCAAGCCGGTTAACGATCAGCGCAAGCTATACGTGTCCTTGACCCAGCAGGGTCAGGAGTTGTATGAACTGGCACGCCACCAGGTGGAACAGGGATATGGGGAGATAGAAGCGGCATTCTCGAAGCAGAAGATGGAGCAGTTGATGGTGTTGCTCGACGAGCTGATCCGCTTGGGGGATCAACATGCCAACAACGTGGTTGCTCACAAATAGCCCAGTCCCCCAACCCAGGGAACTGACAGTCCCTGCTCTGTTGGGAAAAAGAGGGTAATCTCAGCAAACTCGATCGCCCCCTAATACAAGGTGCGTCACCGAATTTTCAAACCCACTCGATCGGTCCCCTCGCCCTGTGGGAGAGAGTTAGGGTGAGGGGGCATCCTCAGAGACTAGCAGGTTGAGCTTCCGGCAACAGCGCACCACCATCCACCACCAGCGTCTGGCCGGTGATATAGCTCGCAGCCGGTGAGGCTAAAAAGACCATTGCGGCAGCGATATCCTCCGGCTCCCCCAGCCTGCCTAACGGCACCGCAGAGGCAATCGCCTGGTTCACCGCGTCCCCGCCCAGATTTGCCATCGCGGGCGTGCGGATCATCCCCGGCTCCACGCCGTTCACCGTGATATTGTCAGATGCCAGTTCCAACGCAGCAGCACGAATAAAGCCGTTAACTCCCGCCTTGGAAGCCGCATAGTGCGCCAACCCTGGGTAGGCCACCCTTGGCCCTGTGACCGACGAGGTCACCAGAATGCGTCCGCCTCCCTGGCGCTTCATCCACGGCTGTGCCGCCTGAGCCAGAAAAAACGGTGCCATCAAATTGACGCTTAACGTACGTTGCAGCAGTTCAGCATCAATCTGGCTAAACGGCCTTAGCGGAAAATAAGCGGCGTTGTGGATCACCACGTCCAGCCGCTGATGCTGCTGCGCTATCTGCTCTACCAGCTCGGCAATCTGCCCTGCATCAGCCATATCACAACCTGCGGCTTGCACTTGCCAACCCAGCTGGCACAGGCTTTCAGCCACCTCCTGCGCCTTTTGCCGTTGTAGATCGGCCATCACCACCTTGGCCCCCAAACGAGCAAAGGCGCTGACGATCGCCAGCCCAATGCCCTGCGCACCGCCGGTCACCAGCACCACCTGCCCGGTAAACGCATCACTGGCATAAATCGCCGTCATCGGCTCAGGCCTTTGGGTAATGCGTGGTGTTAAGGATCTGCGCGTGAGCGCCCACGGCAAAGTTGCTCAGGCTGCTGAAATCACTGCCCTGATAGCCGAGGATCTTGCCATCGGTGCGCATCTCTTGCAGATCGATCATCACCACGCCCAGCGTTGGGATGATTTTTTCGCGCCAGACGAACAGATACAGCTTCTCCGCCACTTTGACGTAATGGCAGCGATCAACATCCGCCAGCCCTTTCTCGACCCCGTCCAAACACTGCCAGGCGTAGAAATTATTGTTCAGATAAATATGCTCATAACGCTCCGTCGGGCTGTAGGTATACATATTACGCATCCCAATCAGTTCGTCGGTAAACTGCGGCAACGGTGCATCGCCGTTGTCCAGGCGGCCAAAGCGGAATTCAGCATTCACCGCAGTCAGCGGCAAGCCCTGCTCCACCCGGCTAAAGGCATCCAGCCGCGCCTGTGACTCATCCGGTAACTGACCATAGACGGCGGTAAAGTTACCCTGCTGACGATCGCACACCAGCGTAACGCTGCCGTTGGGCCGCTGCGGATCGAGGAAATCGATAAACAGGATCCCTGGACGAATGCCGGTGGCTCGGTAATCAACCCGTTGATCTCCCCACTGCAGGGTTTGATCGTCGTTAAAGCTGCAGTGCACCGTTTCCCCTTCGGCAAAATGGAACGCCAGCGTAGTACCGGCCAAATCCTGCTGTGCCAGCGTATGACTGTGAGGAGCGAAACCTTCCGCCAATGCGCCAACCTGAATAAATACCGCTTCTGAACTCATGACAATCTCCTTACAGGGAAGTGAAAGCTAAGGTAGGCACATCGACAATGGTGGAGCCGCCATCGGCCACCAGCGTCGCACCGGTAATAATTGACGCCTGCGTTGAGCAGAGAAAACGACACACTTGGGCAATCTCTTGCGCACTGGCCGGGCGGCGCAGCGGCACATCACGACAGACATGTTGATAGGCCTGCTCAAGCGTTAAGTTATGTGCCGCCATCAACGGCTGCATTTCTTCATCGGCCATCGGCGTGGTCACCCAGCCGGGGCAAACGGCGTTGGCACGTACGCCCTGTGGGCCATAATCGCGGGCGATGGAACGCATAAGCCCAATCAACGCGTGTTTGGCGGTGACATAGCCACATACCTCCGGCCCGGCGGCCAACGAGGCAATCGAAGCCACAAACAGCAGATTGCCACCGTGCTTCACCAGCTCCGGCAAACAGGCCCGGGCGCTGGCAAACGCGCTGTTGAGGTTGCTGTCCAGCGCTTGCTGCCATTGGGCATCGGTGACTTCGGTGATACGGCCCAACCCCATCCCGCCAGCGCTGGCGATCAGGCAGTCGATACGTCCGGCCTGCTGTAAAATCGCTGGCAGAATGTCGGTGTGCCAACTGGCTCCGCTGGCGGCGTCCCCAACTACGGCATGTGCTCCAATCTCCGCAGCCAAGGCGTTCAAGGGGTCGCGGCGGCGGCCAACGATAAACACCTGATCCCCCTCCTGCACCAGCAAACGCGCACAAGCAGCGCCAATGCCGGTTCCGCCGCCGGTAATGACCACCACTCTACTCATTACATTTCTCCATCAACTGGCCGATCATCAGGAAACTACTCAGCAGCAAGCGCCGCTGCTCGGCCTCCAAGCGCAGATAGCGACGGCTGGCGGGTAGGCGGCTGACCACTTCGGAAGCGGCAAAATGCTCAATATCCAACTGCCAGCGGCCCTCTGTTATCGTGAGCGTGGCGCGGCGAAAATCGAGCTTGGCTAGCGTCTCACCGATTTGTGGGTATTGCTGCAACGCGGCGATCAACTGCCGAGCACCATCATGTTTGGCCTTGGTGCGATAAATCACGCCATTACGGCGCAACCAGCCGCCGGTGATGATGTTGAGCACCAACGGTTCGGTAAAGCGGGTACTCCCTTGCAAACGAAAACGGTGGGTGACGATATGCGCCAAAAACAGTGATTGCACCTGTTCGGCCACCTCGATCACCGGCCCTTGTGGCAAGGTGAGGCGTAACTGAGTCGCAGCCACCCGTTCACAGGCGTAAGGCCGCAGGTTATTGGCCAGGCGTTCCATCGTCGTTCCCGGCCGATAGCCCGAAGGATCGCGGTGCCAATAACGATTAAGTGAGGGAAGTAAGCCGATCAAATTCCACCTCCGCAGCTTCTGCCTTGTTAAAGGCACTCTCCAGCACCTCTTCCACCGGCACCGGTTTAAACGGATTCACCTTCTGTACGCACAGGGTCCAGAACAGCGCATAGGCGGAAGTCAGGCCGATCATGATGCCAAAGGGGATGTAGACATCGCGTGGGTTCATGCCCGGTGGTGTGATGTAGAAAATCGCCAGCACGATACCGACGCTGGAGACAATCTGTGGCAACGGGAACCAAGGGGATTTATAGGCGCGTGGCAGATCCGGACGGCGGATACGCAGGATCACCACCGAGCAGGTCACCAGCAGGTAAGCCACGCCCCAAGCACATACGGCGGCCAGCACCATCGGCATAATGAGGTCCAGATTGCCCTGAATGGCAAAAGCATGAACGCAGGGGATCAGCACCGCAGCGGCAATCGCGACTACCGGAGTTTTAAAGCGCGGGTGCAGATAGGCGAAGATGCGTGGCATAGCGCCATCCAACACCATGCCGTAGATAATACGTGGTACCGCCGCCATCAGGGTGTTAATGGTGGCCGCCCCGGCCAGCAGCAGCCCGACGCCCAGCCAGTATTTACCGAAGTTACCCATGATCTGGCCAGCAAATGCCGGGATGGCCATTGGCGTATCCAACAGGTGCACGTTATTGGCCGCATCAACCACCACGTTTTCCACCTGGTGGCTCAGTGCCGCACCGTATAACGCCATGCATAGCGCCACACCGCACAGCCCCAGGGACATGGCCCGTGGGATCACACGGTGAGAACGCTTAATTTCCGGTGCCATCGGCGTCACCAACTCGCAGCCGACGAACATAAACATCGCCATGCCGACCAGGCTGAACACCGCAAAGGGATCGCCGACATCCAGCGTGGTGCCAAACCAGCCTTCCAGCGGTACGGCATGCGGCAGCAACAGCCCGGCGATCGAAAAGATCATCAAGGTGCTCCACATGCAGAACGTCAGCACGACCTCAGCCTTGCCAAAGGCTTCGATGCCAAACGCATTCAGAATACCGAAAATGATCACCAGCCCCACGCCGATCATCCATGAGCTGTTATTGCTCTCCATCAAGGTGTTGAGATGCTCAAAGTTCACCAACGCCATGATGCCGGAAAGAATGGTTTCGGCGGTCCCGGCAAAGATATGGACGATCAGATAAGCAGACAGGGTGCCGGTAATGGCAAAAAAGCGCCCCATACCGCAGGAGATATAATCATATACCGAGCCGGTGGTGGGCAGGATCGCCGCCGCTTCGGAGAAGGTGGTGAGCTGGGCTTGCATCATGATAAAGGCGATCAGCATCGCCAGCGCGAAGGTGTCCCCGCCGATACCAAAACCGCTGGTAACGGTGAGGATCACCGGGCTGGCCATGATCACCCCAACCGAACTGGCTAACGTGGTGGGGAACCCGACCTTGCCCCGTTCTAGCTGGGCATTGAGCCGCGACGACAGGTTCATGGTATTTCCTCTTATAGTGGTTTTGACCCGGTGTTGTAGCCGCCAAGGGCGGTAATCTCACTATAGGAAGGAAAGCAAAAGGCTGGCTATCGTCCTTAAGGACGAGGTTGATTAACTTGTGGCAGAAATCACGCTGGAGCGCCACATCATCGCCCCTTGCGACGTTCTGGCAAAACTACGTAACGGTGCCAGCACCTCAGAGAAGAAAGCGTAGTAACCGGCACACAGTCGGTTGTAGCGATCCTTACCGATATGCGCCGGGCAACCCCCCTGGCACACCATCTTCACGCTACAGCTCTGGCATTCGCGCCGCAGGCTCTTGGTTTTACCAAACTCCATCTCGATGGCAGTATCCACATACTCGGCAAACTGACTGGCAAGATCAAAACGGCCCAACCTATGCTTGGCGTCGATCAGATGATCGCAGGCATACACACTGCCGTCCGGCTCCATCACCAGATTGCCACCACAGCGGGCAGAGTGGACACAGTTGGGGCTGACGTGGGTGAAATACTGCGCGTAAACGTGCTCAATATTCATGATAAAAACCTGGCCGAGATGGCCCTGGCCACGCCAGCGGCGGTAGATCGTCACCATAAAGCGTCCCCAGTTGGCGGCACTCAAGCCATAACCTGCCGCCGGGGCATCGCCTTCCAGCATCAGTGGCTGAAACTGTAGGTAACGCACACCCAACGCGACAAAATGGTCGTACATCTCCTGTGCCCGCTCAGCTACACCATCATGTACCACCACCAGCAAATTGAATTCAATCTGATGCCGCTGCAATAACGCAATACCACGCAGCGCCGCGTCATAGCTGCTGTTGCCACGTTTATCCGGTCGATGGGTATCCTGGATCTGGCGGTCGCCGTCCAGACTGACGCCGATAATAAACTGGTGCTGTTTAAACAGGCGGCACCAGGCCGCGTTCAATAGAGTGGCATTGGTTTGCAGACTGTTGCTGATCGATACGCCCGGCGGCGCATACTTTTGCTGTAACGCCAGTGCCCGTTTGTAGAAACCGATCCCCGCCAACAACGGTTCACCGCCCTGCCAGACAAAGTTGATCTCCCGGCTGTAGCGCGGCTGGCTGGCGATATACTGGCGGATAAAACTCTCCAGCAGCGCCTCATCCATCTTCTGCGCTTGGTCCCGCTGCGGGTAATAACAGTAGTTGCAGGCCAGATTACAGCCTGCACCGATCGGCTTGACCAACATATGAAAAGGCACGCTGGCGCGCGGCACAGCATTCACCGGGATCTGCTGCGCGCGCAGCAAGGCAATATTCACTCTGCCGCCTGCAATACTGGCTTCTGGGTCACAGGATCTAAACCGATGTAGCGATGGGTTTGTGGATCAACGCCAAGATAATCAATCTCTTTACCTGCCGCCTCAACCACCATGCCCTTATCGGCATACTGCTGATATTCGCCACTCAAGCGTTTAACGCGATCGGGCTGGCTAGCTGCCAGATCGTGGGTTTCTAACGGATCGTCCTGCAGATTGAACAGCCCCCACGCCGCCATATTCGCCTGCGGCCCACCGGCGACTAACCGCCGCAGCTTCCAGATGCCATCGACATAAGCCGCCTGGTTATGCAGCTCTACGCCATAGGTAGAACGCGGTGCGGCGGCGATATCACCGCTGAAATAGCGTTTAAAGCTCACGCCAATCATCGGGATGGCTGGCTTGGCCTTCAGGGGTTTGCTGGCATCAATATTGGCAAACTCATACAGCGTTGGCGCAATATCGTAGACCGCCATCGGCGTTTTATCGATGCCACCTCGCTGCTTCAACTGCGGGGCAGAAATGATGAAATCGGTATTGATCCCGCCCTGCGCACTGGTGGTTTTATGGTAATTGGCATAAGGCGCGTTGCTGACGTTGGCCCAGTGCGGCCCGTAAGAGATAAACGATCCCTTGCGGCCCAGGTTGGCGTAACTGTTGTCGAACTGCTGCCAGAATTCAGGTTTGGAGCCGTAGTAAAAACCGCTGGCCGGGTTGGCACCGTTGTCGGTGGCAAAGATGATAATGGTGTTCTTATCACGCCCGGTCTGTTGCAGTGTTTTCATTACCCCGCCGATCTGATCGTCCATATAGGCGATCATCGCCGCATACACCTGCATGGTTTTGGCCGCATATTTCCGCTGTTCCGGCGTCATGGCCTGCCACTCTTTTTCCAGTGCCAAATGCGGCATTGGCGTGCTGTCGGAAATAATCCCCAGCGCCTTCAAGCGGTTGATACGTTGCTGGTATACCTGCTGATAACCCGCATCATATTTGCCGTCAAATTTGGCGATCCAGTCGTCAGGAGCCTGTAGCGGATCGTGTGGCGCGGTAAACGCCAGATAGGCAAATACCGGCTGGTCTTTTGGCGTGTCGGTGATCCATTGCTCCAACTGTGTGGCGTAAGCTTTGCTGGAGTAAAAATCCTGTGGTAGGGAAACGCGCTTGCCGTTCAGGGTATAGAAAGTATGGAAGGCTTCAACCGTTCCCAGGGGTACGGCGTCGTCAAAATGGCTGGTACCACCGCCCATAAAGGCAAAGGCGCGTTCAAAACCGCGATCGGTTGGCCCGGATCCGTCGGTATAGCCCAGGTGCCATTTGCCCGCCATCATGGTGGCATAACCAGCATCTTTAAACCGTTCCGGCATGGTGGTAACCCGATCGGTCAGCCGCATCTCATAACCGGGGCGGGCGACGGTGCTTTCGTACCACCACATGCCACCCATGCCAGCCTGCTGGTTGGTGTTGCCGGTCATCAGCATCGAGCGCGCTGGTGCAGACATTGGCGAAGTATAATATTGGCTCATACGTACACCCTGTTCCGCCAGAGCTTGCAGGTTGGGCGTGGGGATCTCACCGCCAAATGGGCTGATGTCGGAGTAACCCATATCATCCGCAATAATGATCAACACGTTAGGCCGCTCACCGTCTGCCGCATGAACCATGCCCGATAATGCGCTGCTCAATGCCACCGCCAAGGTCTTTTTCTTCATCACTGTCAGGCCTCATCTTTTTATCTGGTGTAGAACGCCAAGTTTTGCAGTGTAGTAAGTCATCGAAAAGTTTGGCTATCGTCCTTAAGGACTAGCCCGGAGGAGAGCGAAAATGGCAAGGGCGTGGCGCGGAGCAGAAGAGGGAGAAACGAGAAATCACTTTAAATTCAGCAGCAACCGTCAATATCATTCATTAATGTATTAATGAAACCACTACTCATCGGCTGTTGGATACTCCACCACTCAGCATGGGGATGTTGTTATTAATGTATTTTATTGCAATCCGGCTCACGTTGTTAATATGTTTTCGTTGTGTTGCATAATTGCTACATCTATGCTTGTATCGTTCACATATTGTCCAGATACCTTTGCAGGTGTCCTTCAGGGTACTGAGCGATCAACGGAGGAAAATGCATTATGACCACCACATCATCCTTCATGCGTAACGACGCTTTTATCTCAAGCTGTCTGAATACCATTGCGCATCTGATCCCAGTTTCAGCCGGGGTTTTTTATCTGGTGGACCCGGACCTGCGGCCAGATCACTACATTCTTCATGGTATTAGCGATGATACCCATCAGCAATATCTGGACCATTTTCAACAGCTGGACCCGTTAAAACCGGCCAACTTCCACCAGCAAGACATCCAGATGGTGAACATGACGCCAGCGGCGATCGCCAATAACCGCCACTATTATCACGACTTTATGCTGCCCAATCGCATGCGAGACATGACGGAGATTTTTATCCGCCAGCGTAAGCGGATTATTGCCGGGGTTTCTCTGATCCGCGATACGCCGTTCACCGAACTGGAGCGCAGCCGCTTACGTGCGGTGCTGCCGTTGATCGAGTTGGCCACCCGCGATCTGCTGCCAGACAGTGAAGCCCAGTTGCTCACCGCCAAAGAGCAGGAGATCGTCAATATGGTGCGTGAAGGGGCCAGTAATAAGCGTATCGCCTTGAAGCTCGGCATTTCTCTATCGACGGTGAAAACCCATATGCGCAACATCTTTGCCAAAACCGCCGTGGTCAACCGCACCGAACTGGTCTCCAGCGGTTTTATTGCCTACGGCTGATCCTGACTAAAGCAGCAACAATCAACCATCCGCCAATGCTGGCGCGGCTTCCCCATGCTTAAAAAGCGTGGAGGGTAACGATTGACGAAACGCAAGGATAACGACGATGTCCAGTGATGCAGTTTCTGTGCCTTCTACCGGGGCCTTGCTCCCCTGCCCACCCAGGCTGTTAACGGCGATTATCGTGTTTGCCGCCATCGCGCCGGGGATCCTGATGACCGCTCCCGCCGTCGCTGCCCAGTTAGCCAGCCAGTGGCACCTCACACCTGGCCAGATCGGCCATCTGTTTTCCACCGAACTGGGAGCCATGAGCATTGCCACGCTGCCTGCCTGGTGGTGGATCAGCCGGATCAACTGGCGCAAGATAGCCGCGCTGGCGGCTGTGGTGTTCCTGATCGGCAATCTGGCCTCAGCCATGGTCACTGATTTCAGTCTGCTGTTGGTCTTGCGATTTATCGCTTCACTGGCCGGTGGCACGCTGATGATCCTCTGCATTTCTTGTGCGGCAGGTACCGCCAACCCCAGCCGAGTCTATGCCTTTTGGGTGCTGGGCCAACTGCTGCTAGGCGTGTTCGGCTTGCTGGCATTGCCCCCGCTGTTTGCTCATTTCGGCCTGATGGCGGTTTACCTTATCCTGGCGGCGATCATGCTGTGTTGCCTGCCGTTACTAAGTGCATTCCCCAGCGGCTTTCGCCATAGCCACAGCGCGGCCAGTCAGATGCCTCCAAGCCCCCCCATCTACAAACTGTTTGCCGTGCTGGCGGTATTGGCCTTTTACATCAGCCTGAGTGCGGTCTGGACCTTTATCGGCACTATCGCCGAAGCCGCGGGCCTTTCACCGGTGCACAGCGGGCAGGTGCTGGCAGCCGCCACCCTGTTTGGCATCATTGGGGCTGGCGGGGCGGCACTGGTTGGCGCAAGACGCAGCCACAAGCCGTTGTTGTGGGTCGGCTACGGCCTGCTGATTGCCAGCGTCCTGCTGCTGAGCCGCAACCCGCTACTCATTCGTTTCACCCTCGCCGCCGTGATGTTCAAGTTTACCTGGACCTTTGTGCTGCCCTTTATTCTGGCGCGCGTTTCGGTGCTGGATAACAACGGCAAGCTGATGAACAGCATCAATCTGGTGATTGGCGGCGGCATGGCCATTGGCCCTACGTTGGCGGGTTATCTGATCGAATCTTCCGGCGGGATCAACGCATTGCTGATCGGCGCATTGAGCTGTGCGCTGCTGTCACTGCTGCTGATCTCGCTGGCTTCACCGCGCGCGCCGCGCCGTTTAACAGGAGTCATAAGGTGAAAAGAACAACCGGCTTTTTCTTCGATGAACGCTGTTTCTGGCATAGCACCGGCTTACATGCCACCACGCTGCCGGTGGGCGGCTGGGTGCAACCGCCATCTGGAGCCGGGCATGCCGAGTCGCCGGAAACCAAGCGGCGGATGAAAAACCTGATGGACGTTTCCGGCCTGTCGCGTCAGCTCAAGCTGCTGAGCGCCGAGCTGGCCGATGAGGAAGATTTACTGCGTATCCATCCGGCACATTACCTGCAGCGTTTCAAACAGCTGAGTGATAACGGCGGCGGCATGTTGGGGGAAGAGGCACCTTTGGGGCCTGGCAGCTATGAGATCGCCAAACTTTCCGCTGGGCTGGCCTGTGCTGCGGTAGAGGCGGTGCTGAAGGGCGAACTGGACAACGCCTATTCCCTCTCACGCCCGCCGGGCCATCACTGCCTGCCGGATCAATCGATGGGGTTCTGCTTCCTGGCTAATATTCCCATTGCCATCGAACACGCCAAAGACCGCTTCGGGCTAGGCAAGGTGGCAGTGATCGACTGGGACGTACACCACGGCAACGGCACCCAGCACATTTACTGGCAGCGCGACGACGTGCTGACCATCTCGTTGCATCAAGACGGCTGTTTCCCAGCGGGCTACGCCGGTGAACAAGATCGCGGTGAGGGAGCCGGAGCGGGTTACAACATCAATATTCCGCTGCTGGCCGGGGCCGGAGACGACGGCTATCAATACGCCATGCAGCAAATCGTCATTCCAGCGCTAGAACAGTTTAAGCCAGAGATGATCATCATCGCCTGCGGTTACGATGCTAACGCCATCGATCCACTGGCGCGGATGCAGTTACACAGCGACAGCTTCCGAGCCATGACCGCCCAGGTGCAAAGCGCTGCGGATCGGCTCTGCGGTGGCAAGCTGGTGATGGTGCACGAAGGGGGCTATGCCGAAGCTTATGTGCCGTTCTGTGGCCTGGCGGTAATGGAAGAATTGAGCGGTATACGCACCGAGGTGCAGGACCCAATGCTGGAATTCATTCAGCAACAGCAACCCCGCGAGGCCTTCAACCAGTTCCAGCGCGCTGCTATCGACCAGCTAGCACGCCAATTCAATTTATAGTTACATCCAGAGGCGTGGCAATCCACGCCTCTGGCCTGTACTTATCGGATAAAACGGAAGGTTTTCGACTGGCAAGGCGCCAAGGTAGTGAAATCCCCTTTTGCTATGCCTTGCTGTGGCAACGGTTGCTCGTCCATACCGGTTTCCAGCCATTCCTGCGCTGGAGCCGCCAACGTTAACGCTCCGCCGATCGACACCTGCTCCGAAGGGTTATACACGCGAATAATCAAAGCATCGGCATCCTCAGCCTTCTTCAACACGCTCAATACTGGGCCTGATTCTGGCATCGAAAGCAGGCTAAAGTGCAGCGGCGTGCGGAAGGCCGCCAGATTGAGCTTCATCGCATCAAACGGGATTTTGTTGTAACAGCGCACCGGAGTGACGTAGGCCCGCGCCTGCTGCATCACGCCCGCCTGGTGCGGATCTCCTGCAAAACTGAACAGGCTGAACCGGCAATGCAACTTGCCACGCATCTGGGAGTCTGGCGTTGGCAGTTTGATGCCAGAAGGGCGACCCGGCCGCAACAGCAATTCCTCTTTACCCAGCACGCCTACCGAGCGGAACAGCGTCAGGGCAAAGGTATCGCGGCGCTCACCCACAATCTCGAACTCACGCAACCCCTCGGTAAACAATGCCATGCCATGCAGATCGTCATGCAAGGCGGCAAAGTTCATCAGTTGCCACACCGGGATCGGCGCCTCTTTCCAGCCCTCTTGCTGCCAAACGGCCATGGCCGGATCGTCCACCGGGCGAGTAATGCAGCCAAACTGGTTATCCGCCAGCACGCTTTCACTGGCGAACGGCGTTGGGATCAATACCCGCACGCGGTGATCGTCGGCCTGGTTATCCAGCCACATCTCAATGTCGATGCGGCGGCTGTTGTGCGCCAACGTCACCTGGCACTGTACATCCAGGTAACCGTCGCTACGCCGCTCCGCCCGCTGTTGCAGATTGGCGGGCAATGCCATGCGCAGTTCCAGTGTGGCGATACTCTGCCAAGCCTCATGTTTGATGGCGGTAGCCACTGCGCTTTGCGTGGAATAGATCAACCACTCTTCACGGGAAGGCGAATAGTCATACTCATCACCATCGTCAGAGCCATCTTCCAGTTGCAACACCTGCTGATAGAGATAGCCACTCTGTTTATCGGTAATATCCAACGTACCGTTGGCATTCAGGGCAATGCGGTAATACTCGTTTTCCAACAGTTCTGCCGGTTGCGCCGCAGCTTGGCGTTGCTGGCCTGCGTGATTAGCATGAATATGCAGGGTGCAATATCCCATCGCGGGCAATGGGCGACAGAGCTGAATGTCGTACTCCATAAAGGGATCGTAGTTGCCGTAATGCACAATCTGGCGATCCACCAGCCCAGGATCGATCTCCCGCGCGGCGCGGATAAAATACTCCACCGGCTGGCCCTGTTCATCCATCAGCGAGAACTGCTGGGCACGAATACGAATGGTGGTGTTGATCACCTCTTCACGCGGGTAAGGCAGCAGGTTGAAGAACGTCAGTTTGTCGGCATCTGCGTGCTGTACCGGCATATTGTCGACAATCTTGCGCATGTAAAAGCGCACCAGGTTTTCCGCCATGTCGTCCGCCAGAATAAAGCGCGTCATGATCTCCTGATGTACCTTGTCGCTACAGCAACAGCCGATACTGTCGTGGGCGTGGTTTTTCAGGATCTCTTTCCACATTTTCTCCAGCAGGCCGTGATGGTATTCAAAGCCCAGTGACCAGGCGATCGCCGCCAACGGCTCGAGGATATTAACGATCTTGTTCTCGATCTCGGCGTGGGCGATCTTGATATCCATGCGGGTTGACGAGATGGTGCGGTGTACGCGCATGTATTTACCGTCGTTAAATTCCCCCTTCAGCGTCGCCAAACGTTCACGACTGGCTTCGATCCGCTCGAAGACCTCTTCAAAACGGCTCATGACAAACTCACGCTGTGGATAAATCTCGCGCAGTTTGGCCATCACCTGGAAGATATTCTGTTGCAGCGGCATCTGATCGTGGCCGTTCGGCAACAGGATATCTTTGGTAACCGAGGCGTTTTCCAGCACGGTGAAATAACTGTCCAGCCGTTTGCGCAGCCCGGCTTCATCTTCGGGCAGGTATTTACCAATGGCGTAACCCAGCGGCAGCACCTGTGCCGCAACTTCGCTGCCGTCGTTGCTTTGCCACAGGAACTCAGTCTTGTCGGTACCGTGGCGCTCGGAGCAGCCGCGCCAGAACATGGCGCGCGTGATACCGAACCCGTTGAAAATATGCGGTAACTGCGAAGACATGCTGAAAGAGTCCGGCAGATAGCCGATCTTCATCGGTTCGCCAAAGGACAGGCAGTCGCGCATGCCATACATCAGGTTGCGCACGATCGATTCCCCTGACACCACCATGGTATCGGTTTGGGTATACCACGGGCCAACGATCAGCTTGCCAGCCTGCACCAACGCTTTCACCCGCTCGTGATTTTCTGGCTTGATGGCGAAGTAGTCTTCCAGCACCGCCGTTTGCCCATCCAGCACATAGAAACGGTACTCGGCATCGGTTTCCAACCGGGTCAGGATCTCTTCCATGTTGTTTATCAGCAGGATGCGTGACTCCTCGGTGGTGAAATACCACTCACGATCCCAGTGCATATGCGGCGTAATGTGAACACGTGATACAGCTTTCATAATCAATTCCTAAGATGACGTAACCAAGCCCCTCACCCCAACCCTCTCCCCAGGGAGAGGGAGCTGATGACTCCTGCTCTTTTGGCAGTAAAGCGGTAATCTCAGCAAACTCGATCGCCCCCTTATCCAGGGTGCATCACCGAATTTTCAGATCCACTCGATCAGTCCCCCCTCACTAAAGGAGAGGGTTAAGGTGAGGGGAAATCAACTTACTGCGGCTGAATGAGGGTGTATTTGCCCTGCTTCATCGCCTGACGCCGCCAAAGGATCAGCACCAATGTGGAGATCGCCGTACCAAGCAGCGCCGCCCCCAGCCAAATGGCTGCCGACAGCAGGCCACCGAGGCCATTATCGTGCAGCAGGAACAGCGAGAAGATCCCCGCGCCCGGCGTCGAAAGGCCAATCCCCATCCCACCGACGATCGCGCCGGTCACCAGCGATCCCACCAGGAAGGAGCCGATCACCCGCACGGGATCTTCGATCGCCATCGGGATCGCCCCTTCGGTAATGCCTGCCAGGCCAAGCAACCAAGTGGATTTACCGGTTTCAATCTCGAACTGTTGGAACAGCCGTGGAGCCAGCAAGGTGGATGCGGTGACCGTAAAGGCCGAAACCATTTTGACCGCGCCAAAGATCGCATAGGGGCCGAACACGCCGTTGGCCATCGCCCCCAGGCAGAACGCATAGGCCGCCTTGTTCACCGGGCCGCCGAGGTCGAACGAGCACATAAAACCGAGGATCGCTCCCAGCACCAACGCGTTGGTACCAGACAGGCTGTTAAGCCAGGCGGTCAGGCTGTTGTTCAACCAGGCCACCGGTTCCCCGATCACAAACAGCATCAGGCTGCCCGCTACCAGCGTGCCAATCACCGGGTAAAGATAAAACGTCAGGAAGCCGTTGAAGTTGGGGCTGAGGCGCACATGGTTCTTCACCCAGCGCATCAGATATCCGGCGATCAGGCCGCCCACAATACCGCCAAGGAAGCCGGAGCCAATCATGTTTGCCGCCAACCCGGCCGCAAAGCCTGGGCCAAGAGCCGGTTTATCCGCCAGCGAATACGCCGTGTAGGCCGCCAGCACCGGTACCATCAAGATACCCAGCATGCCGCCGCCCAGCTTGCGGTACATCCACAACCAGGAGTTCTCTTGATCAAACAGATGCTGCAGGCCAAAGATCTGTGCCAGTAAAACCGAAACAGCCAAGACCGTGCCCCCCGCCACAATCAGCGGCACCGCAAAAGAGATGCCGCTGAGTAACGCCTGTTTGAGTTCGGTCTTCACGCTATTTTTCTGCACCGGCACTTCGCTCTGCTGCACCCGTGCAGCACCGTTAGCGGATTGGCCCACAGCCAATGCCTGCTGCAAAATGCGTTCTGCGTGCTTGATGGGCTCGGCGACCGGCGTTTCGATACGGGGAATACCGTTGAAGCGCTCCACTTCTTTAATCGCGACTTCGGCAGCGAACACGCAGGCCGTCGCGCTATTTAGCTGTTCCGCCGTCAGGCGGCCTTCGATCCCGTTAGCCCCTTGTTTCTCAACATACACGTTGATGCCGAGCTTGCGCCCCGCCTTTTCAAGATATTCCGCAGCCATATAGGTATGGGCGATACCGGCCGGGCACGCGGTGACGCACACCACCGTAGGCCGAGTATCATCCTGCGGTTTGGGTGCAGATTCCGGCGTCCCTCCAGCCAGCAGAGCCAACAACTGTTCCGGCGTACGAGCATTTAGAACTGCCGCGCGGATGTCGTCATCCACCAGCGCCGTCGTCAGGCTGGTCAGTAATTGCATATGCGTGGTACCGGCCTGTGCCTGCGGGATCGCCAGCAGGAAGATCAGGTTGACGCTTTCCGGCCCATCGATCCCTTCCCACTCCAACGGCGTGTTCAGCGTGGCAACGGCAAATGCCGCTTCCTTTACCGCATCGCTTTTACCATGGGGCACCGCCAGCCCTTCCCCCAACGCGGTAGGGCCTTGCGCTTCCCGGGCAAAGACCTCGCGGAGAAACGCCGCTTTGTCATGCAATTTGCCTTGCACGTCTAGTTGGTCGGCAAGCTGATGAATGGCCTGATCGCGCCCCGCAAAGGCCACTTGCAGGTTTATCAGGCTGGGGTGGGTCAGGCTGCTCAGGTCCATCTTTATCCTCACGCTGAAGCCAGGGCGGCTCCGTCAATAAACAGGCGGCGATCATACCAAGACAATCCACACCAATTTGTGATCAATTTCAAATCAACGCTATTTTTGTATTAAATTTGTATTAATTCAATTTAAGGACAACTTAACGAGGTATGGCGTTATTGGTTTGTTTATCCCTGGCCTGGGGCTAGAATGCGCACAGCAGATCCAACAACCAGCCGGGGACACCAAAGCGTGAGCAAAAAGCCTATTTATCGCCAGATTGCGGATACCCTGCGCCAACAGGTTGCCGATGGTGAACTCAAGCCCGGCGATGCGTTACCGACCGAGGCTTTACTGCGCGAACAGTACAACGTCAGCCGGGTAACGGTGCGCCAGGCGTTGAAATTACTGACCGAAGAACAGGTGATTGAGAGCATTCAGGGCAGCGGCTGGTACGTCAAAGAAGAGAAGGTGAATTACGATATCTATCAGCTCACCAGCTTTTATGAAAAGCTGGCGGATCGCAACGTGGAAACCCACAGCGACGTGCTGATCTTTGAAGTCGCCAAGGCCAGCCCAACCATCGCCGAAGCATTGCACCTGACCACTGAAGACAAGGTGTATTACGTCAAACGGGTGCGCTATATCAAGCAAAAACCAGTGACGCTGGAAGAGACCTGGATGCCGCTGGCACTGTTCCCCGACCTCAGCTATGAGGTGATGCAGAAATCCAAATATCACTACATCGAACAGGTCAAAAAGCGGGTCATTGACCGTAGCGAGCAGGAGATCATCCCAGTAATGCCAAGCGAAGATGTGGTGAAGGCGTTAGGAATAGATCCGCAGAAACCGATCCTGGAGAAGGTCTCCACCGGTTTTCTCAACGACGGCACGGTGTTTGAGTTCAGCCGCAACTTCTTTAAAAGCGAAGATTACAAGTTCACTCTGGTGGCCAAGCGGATACGCTGAGTTTTTCCCATAAAAAAAGACGCCCGAGAGCGTCTTTTTTATCACAATAGCAAAAATCAGTTCACTTTAACCGGCATACCGGAACGTGCCTTGATGGCCGCGTCCACGACGCTCTGGTCAACGGCTGGATCCATCAGCACTTTGCCAACCGGCGCGGTGATGGTGATTGGCACTGGCTCTTTCGACTTCAGCTCATCTTCGTTGGCAGACAGCGGGTTGTGCACTTCCAGGTAACGTGAACCGTCTGGCTCTACGGAGGCCTTCACCGGCTCGTTGATGAACTGCACGCGAGTACCTACCGGTACGCTGTCGAACAGGTATTTGATGTCGTCAGCACGCAGACGCACACAGCCGTGGCTCACGCGCAGGCCGATACCGAAGTTGGCATTGGTTCCATGGACCGCATACAGACGGCCAACATAAAGGGCGTACAGACCCATCGGGTTATCCGGGCCTGCCGGGAATACCGCTGGCAGGATTTCACCATCGGCGGCGTACTCTTCGCGCATTTTAGCGGTTGGCGTCCAGGTTGGGCCTGCTTTCTTGCGTTGTACGGTGGTGACCCAGTTCAGCGGCGTATCTTTACCCAACTGGCCGATACCAATCGGCAGTACCACGACGGTCTTGGTGCCTTTCGGGTAGTAGTACAGACGCATTTCTGCGCTGTTGATGATGATGCCTTCACGCGGGGCGTCAGGCAGGATCAACTGCTGTGGGATGGTCAGCGTGCTGCCTGGCAGCGGCAGGAACGGGTCAACGCCAGGGTTAGCTTCCAGCATGTTGCTCAAGCCCATCTGGTATTGAGCCGCAAAGCTCTCCAGCGGCAGTTTGCTGTCTGCAGGCACGGTGATCTGAATATTTTCCCCAACCAGACGGCTGTCTTTGGCGGGCAAAGGGTATACAACGGCGAAGGCAGCCTGGCTGAATGCAACCAGAGCGGTAAACAGGGTTAATAACGCGCGAATGCTCATTTTCATCTTCGTAGTAAAGTGGTGGCCGCACTGGCTAAAAATGGTATGTGTTCTGCCCGGCCTGGTTTGACCGGATGCGCATTATATGTGCACTTGCCGCCAAGATGGAAACATTACTAGCGCAAATACCTCACTTTTTTGTAGCCGGATGTAGGGAATAGTGTCCTTTTGGTAAATTCCTGCCCTAGCGTAGCCCACTGCCCTCTTCGCCACGGCGGATCGGGATAAGATATTCACAGCTGATCGCCGCCTGATCGTCACCGTAACAAACGCCCAATGCCGGGTAAAAACGCTCAATATCCTGCCCTGGTCGCCGTACCGCATTCATCTGCGGAATGGCCGTGTCATACAGCCGGGCGATAAAGTTCTGTAGCCCTGCAACCTGCCCCTGATAGGCAAAGCGGGCATACTCTCCGGGTTCGATCGTCACCGTTTCACCTGCCGCCTCTTCCTCTGGCAGTGCCGCCGTATACACCATCTGTTGACGATCCCGCTGCTGGGTGTCCGCCTTGAGGCTCATCAGGCCATACGCGACGGCGGGTAATCCCTGTTCCGGATGCAACAAATGCCGCCAGGCATGTTGGCGTAGCAGCTTTTTCGAGAGCCCCAATTGCCCCAGCGTGCAGCTACCCTGCTGCGTATGGCCGACTAGTTTCATCGAAGGCAACACTATAATCTCCGCCTCTGGCATTGGCTCGTTGGTCATATTCAACGGCGGTTGCAAGCCATAACTAGGCCAGTCCACGCTGCGACGATAAGCCGCCGGTGGCAAACCAAACTGTTTTTTAAATCCACGGGTGAAGGTCTGCTGGGAATCGAACTGGTATTTATCTGCGATACAGGCCACCGTGGCGCTGGTCAGGCGCAACTCACGTGCCGCCGCCGTCAACCTTCTTCGCCGGGCATAGGTCCCCAACACTTCGCCGGTGTGCTGCTTGAACATCCGTTGCAGGTGCCATTTGGAATAGCCGGATTTAGCCGCGATGCTGTCCAGCGTCAAGGGCTGATCCAGGCTTTGCTCAATCCAGGCCAGAAGCTGACTGATAACATTTTCCTGATGCATGGCCTCTCCTCTGCGTTGTCGGTCATGAGCGTGTTACCACAAAACACGCCAGTGGCGCTTACTCTATCGACGTTGGCGCTAGACCACATTGCACAATCAAGACATAATATTGCTCAAATACGCCAATATGATAATTGTTCTCATGAAAGCCACTTGCCAGGATCCCAGACCCGATATCGATAACGTGCCACGCGCCATCTTCGCGGTTCAGGCATCAAGCGTGCAGAAAGACTGGGAATGCATCCATCATCGCCACCGCAAGGCGCAATTGATTTACACGGTGCGCGGCATGATCCGCTGCGAGGTTGAAAATGGCCTGTGGCTGGTGCCACCACAATGTGCCTTGTGGATGCCAAGTAACGTCAGCCACAACGCGCGCGCCACCAGCCAAAGCGAGTGCTATTGCCTCTTCGTTGAGCAAGACGCCATCCCTGGTTTGCCGCAAAACTGCTGCACCCTGACGGTGTCCCCTTTGCTGCGAGAACTGCTGTTGCAGGCCAGCCAGTTCGATATTCTCTACCCGGAAGAGGGTCCGGAAGGCCGCATTGCGCAGGTTTTGTTGGATCAACTGGCCGCCGCGCCGCTGGAGAACCTGCACCTGCCGGTGTCCAATGATGCCCGCATCCGCCAATTGACCGAGCAACTGCTGGCCAACCCGGCCGATAAATCCACGCTGGGCCAGTGGGCGCAACGCATTGGCATGAGCGAGCGTTCGCTCAGCCGAACGCTGCAACAGCAGATGGGCATGAGCTTTGGCCACTGGCGGCGACAGTTACATGTGATGCTGGCTCTGCAACGCTTAACGCAGGGGGAAAGCGTCCAGACCGTGGCGTTAGATCTCGGCTACGAGAGCGCCAGCGGTTTTGTCACCATGTTCCGTAAAGCGGTAGGTAAGCCTCCGGCCCGTTATCTGGCGGAAAAAGCTGCTGCAGATCAGGCGGTTGCTGGTGCGATAAGGCTGTAAGCCCGCACTTCGGCCGATCATGTTGCTGCATCTGAGCTGGTTAATTCTTACACAACCTGCTATAACTGAGGATAGTTTGGTTAGAATAGTTAAAACGGTTAGCTTTAGCTAACAGGAGAAGAGAATGCTGGCCCGAGAAATCGACATCAACAGAGATGGCCTCAGGATCAGGGAAGATGGGCTGCAGATGGTCATCAGTAAAAGGAAAATGAAGGCGCAGAAGCCTTTCTTTCAGCTGAAAGTTGATATAGACAACTCAACGTCTCTCGGTGTGGTTGAAGAACACCTGAAAATCATGTTGCAAACTCTCCGCCAGGTTAGAGAAGCTGAAAATGATCATGGCGACGTTTGCCACATCGACGAGACACGTTTTGAAGCCATGTTTCATAGCCTGGAGCAACAGATCAATCCGGATGACACTGCCAGGATAATTCTTCCGCGGGATACACAAGAGCCCGTCAACCACAGCGGGCTGGTTGATATTTCCAAGGTGGAACGCGGGCGTGAGCACATCCTGGCGGCCAGCGAATGGCTCACGGCAGAGCAGATTTCCCATCTGGCAGGCTTTGCTACCGAGAATCCCTCGGCCCAGCCAAGCAAATGGAAAAGCCATAACCGCATATTTTCATTGAAGAAAGGAGCAACACAACTCTTTCCCCGTTATGCGCTGGATGATAACTATCGTCCTCTCCCCGTGATGGCAGTGTTACTCGCCAGTTTTAAAAACCTGAAACACGGCTGGGGGCTTGCCCAGTGGTTCGCGACGTCAAACAACCTGTTGGCTGGCCGCCGCCCCATGGAAATGTTGCAGTCATATCCGGCCAATGTGATTGCGGCGGCGGAATATGAAGCGAAAAGGATCGTCGATGGAGCAGAGCAAAGTTAAACAGAAGGGTGAGCCCAAAAAGGAAGATTTTGGTTCACCCGTTTTTCTTGGCCGCAAGATAGCCGTCCCTGGCAAGACCCTGCGGGTAAGAATCGAAGTCATTCCCAAAGGCACGGTGTTACATCGCTGCCATGATGCGCAGTACCCCGGAGACAGTTTTAATCCCGGCAAAATATTGCTTCCCCATGAGTACGGAGCCCGTTTCAGCCCTATCAGGGATGCAGCTTTGGATCTGATCCCCACCATGTACCTGGCCAGCAGTTGCGAAGCCGCTATCGCGGAATCGGTTTTTCACGATGTGGTCGCCACCGGCAAAACAGAATTTTTCGATTTACGCCCATTTACCCATATGCATTACATCCAGCTGAAACTGGAGCGGGATCTGAACGTCGTCAGTTGCCGAGCACAGGATTGTCTCTATATGGGCATCGATCGCGATGAATTGATCGGCAGTACCCAGCTCGAATACTCGCAAACCCGAGCCTGGTCACAGGCTATTTATCAACAGCATCATAACGTTGACGGAATGAAGTGGTACTCAAAAAGAAATGACGATCATTTTGCCATGATCCTGTTTGGCGGCCAACGGGTCATGGATAGTGAACTCTCGATAGCCGAACCCTCAAGCCGTCTCCTCAGCCATAAAGCCATTGGCCAAATTATCCAAAAGACCGCCGAGCGTCTGGGCCTGATCCTGACCGAAGAGTAGACACTGGCCGGATATTCTCTTCTCTCTGATTGCCCTAAACGTGACTCTTATCGCCCCAAGCAACAAAAGTGCTCCCCTTCCGTAAGAATAATGATTATCATTCACAAATATAGTGAGCCGCATGCAATGACATGACCGGCCAGATTTTGCTTTCGATTCAATGTTGAGCCCGATTTAGCCACCGAGCAGCAGCCCGGTGGCGGCCTGTATTTTGATCAAATGGAGCTTTTATGAACGCTATGATGACCACCAGCCGTAAGTTTGGCGGACGTGCGGTTTACCCTCTGTTGCTTCTCAGCAGCCTGATGTTTTCCACCTCTGTACTGGCACAGACAGAAACGGAACTGCTGCGTAAGCCGGTAGGTAAAGGCGCTTACGAGATGGTGTACAGCCAGGGCGAGAATGCGCTGTATCTGGCAACGTCACAGAGCCGCAAGCTGGATAAGGGCGGCATCGTCTATCGCCTTGACCCACAAACGCTGGATATCACGCAGATCATTCATAACGATATCAAACCGTTCAGTGCCGCCATCAACACCAAGACCGATACTCTCTATTTTGGTAACACCACCAGTAACTCGCTGACCGCGATCGACGGCAAAACCGGCGAAGTGAAAGGCCGCCTGGTGCTGGATGCGCGTAAACGCTCTGATACCGTGAAACCATTGGCCCCACGTGAGCTGGTGGCAGACGCGACCACAGACACCGTCTACATCACCGGCTTGGGCGAGTCCAGCGTGGTTTGGGTTGTGGATGGCAAGGATCTGACTCTGCGCACCACCATCACCGAAACCGGTAAATACGGTACCGGCCTGGCGCTGGATGCAGCGGCAAGCCGCCTGTATGTGACCAATGCCGATGGCGAGTTGGTGACTATCGATACCAAAACCAACAAGGTGCTGTCACGTAAGAAGCTGGATGAGTCGAAGGAGCACTTCTTCCTGAATATCAGCCTGGATCCGGCAACCCACCGTGCGTTCATCACCGATTCCAAGCAGCCGCAGGTACTGGTTGTTGATACCAACAACGGCAACATTCTGCAGAAGATCGACGTGCCGGAATCCCTGGCCGTGTTGTTTAACCCAGCACGCAATGAAGTGTACGTTACTCATCGCCAAGCGGGCACCGTGAGCGTGATCGACGCCAAGAGCTACAAGCTGTTGGAAACCATCAAGACACCAACGCATCCGAACAGCCTGGCACTGTCACCAGATGGTAAGACGCTGTACGTGAGCGTGAAGCAGGCTTCAAGCCGTGAAAAAGAAGCCACCGATCCAGATGACGTGATCCGCATTACGTTGAAATAATCTGCCCAAGCGCTGCCCCCCGCCCAATAAAGAGGGCGGCGCTACCTCCCTTCTGCCCGATCGTTTTCTGGCCAATTCTCTCTCTGTTTGTTAATAAAAACGTCATCAAAAGCTGTTACTTAATTGCCTTGCCAATTTACAAGGTTATTAGGGATGATCGAAAATGCTAAAAAAAACAGCAGTATCTGCACTGACTATGGCCGTGTTTCTTTCGCTGGATCCTGCTTGCGCGGCAGAAACCAGGACCCTCGAAGCAACCGGGCTAATCTCTGGATTCAGTCAGCTTAACAACAGCGAGGCTGGGCGCCATGCCTTGGCCGACAACCTCAGTACGTCTATCACCATCAACAATCAGGCTTCCGACGCTCAGCGTGCCAGAGCCATCTCCGACAATACTATCGCGGCACTGATCGGCTCGATGAGTAACGGCCTACTGGTAGCCAATGCGCTTGGACCGAAAATGAATGACATTTTCTCCGCGCATAACAGCATCAACGCCGCCACTTACTCGGCAACGACATTCTCCAAAAATTTTGAAGCTCTATTCACGCAGGTCAATGCGCTGATCCAAGCGGACTCCAGCTTCGCCAAAAATTATTACGCCAATGGCAGCGCCAACGGTAACCCGGCACTACCTGCTACCGGCATCAGTCTGCCAGTGGGCGGTGTCTATAACGTTTACGATCTGGCTTACCAACCATTGGACGAAAATCGTAATACCGTCGGCAACTCACGCCCTGTGCAGGTTGCTCCAGACAGAATAGAAAGTTTCAGTGCGCCCGATTTCTTCGGGGTTGAGACCAATTCTGCGGTAGCCATTCTGCCGACCGTCAAGGGGAATGCCTCTTTCCCAAGCGGCCACTCGGCTTTTGGTTTCGCCAGCACGTTGCTGTTTGCCGAGATGGTGCCTGAACGCTTCCAGGAATTTCTGTTGCGTGGCTCGCAATACGGTAACAGCCGTATCACCCTGGGCGTGCATTATGCGCTGGATGTCATCGGCGCACGCATCATGGCAACCTACGCCCTCGCACAGATGCTCAACAACAACCCTGACTATCTGGGGCAAAACATCTCGAGCATGTTGGGCTCGCCGATGACCACCACCACTGATTTCCAAGGGTTGATCTCGGCCGCACAGACGGATCTACGCACATTGCTGGAACAAGGCTGCCAAAGCACGATTGCAGAATGTTCCGCTACCGATAGAGCAGAACGCCAGGCCACAGCAGCGCAGAACAAGGCCGACTACCTCTACCGCATGACCTACGGCCTAACGCCAGTAGGCCCAACCGATCTGGCTCCGGTAGTACCTGTTGGGGCAGAAGTGCTGATAGCCAGCCGTTTTCCTTACCTGACCGCCGAGCAGCGTCGTGATGTTCTTGCCACCACGGAGATCGAATCCGGCCATGCGCTCGACAACGGTTCAGGTTGGGCACGGCTCAATCTCTATGCTGCAGCCGACGGGTACGGAGCCTTTAATGGCAATGTGTCAGTCACCATGGATGCCAGCCAAGGCGGTTTCAACGCCTACGACAGCTGGGGCAATGATATTGCTGGCAACGGCAGCTTTGTCAAAAATGGTTCAGGGATCCTTGAGCTGACAGGCAATAACAGTTTCTCTGGCTCCACGACGGTGGCCGGAGGTGCGCTGATCGTCAATGGCGATCATGGGCATTCCTCCGTCACCGTCGAGAATGGTGCGTTACTGGGCGGTTCCGGTACCGTAGGAGCGTTGACCGCGCAGTCCGGTGCCGTTATCGCACCAGGCAACTCGATTGGCACCTTGCAGGTAGCGAATGATGTCACCTTTGCATCAGGCTCAACCTATGCGGTAGAAATTGCCGCCGATGGACGCAGCGATGTTATCCAAAGTACCGGATCCGCCATCTTGAAGGGTGGAGATGTGAAGGTCTCTCTGGAAAACAGCGGCAACCTGCTTAGCCAAGGCGAAGCGCACAGCTTGTTAGGCAAGCAGTACCGCATTCTGACGGCTCAACAGGGTATCAGCGGCCAGTTTGACAATGTGCAGCCCGACTATCTGTTCCTGGGCACCACACTCAATTATCAGCCTACGCAGATCACGTTGAACGTGGGCCGCAACGCCACCGCTTTCGCCGATGTGGCACAAACGCCTAACGAGCGGGCGTTAGCGATGGCGGCGGATACCTTAGGTGCCGGTAACTCGGTCTACGAAAGTATTCTGACCAGCAGCACACCTTGGGAGGCACGGCAGGCCTACCGTCAGTTGTCCGGGCAAATTCATGCCGACATAGCTTCGGCACAGATGAATGACAGCCGCTACCTGCGCGATGCGTTGAACGAACGTTTACGCCAGAGTGAAGGGTTGACCCGTTCACCAGACATCAAGGTGAACGAAGGGGGAGCATGGGCGCAATTCCTGGGAGCATGGGATCACGCCTCTGGTGACGCCAATGCTACAGGCTATCAAGCCTCTACCTACGGGATCTTGATGGGGCTGGATTCAACCTATAGCGAAGAGTGGCAACTGGGCATTTCGACTGGATATACGCGCACGTCACTGGATGGAGGTTATGGCGCTAACGCGAACAGTGATAACTATCACTTAGGCGTGTACGGAGGTAAACAGCTCGGCGATCTGGCTCTGCGTGCGGGCAGTACCTATACATGGCATCGTATTGATACCTCTCGCAACGTCAATTACGGGGCGCAGTCGGATAACCAGACCGCCAAGTACAGCGCACGTACCCAACAAGTGTTTGCCGAAGCGGGCTACAGCTTGAAGGCAGCAGAAGTTAACCTAGAACCTTTCGCCAATCTGGCTTACATCAATTTCCAGAATAACGGCATTAACGAAGATGGCGGAGCTGCGGCACTGCATGGTGATAAACAGCATACGGATGCCACTGTCTCAACGCTGGGACTACGTGCCGATACCCAGGTGCAGACTGTCATGCTGCGCGGTGAATTGGGTTGGCAGCACCAGTATAGCGATTTGGATCGTGGCACCAGGCTGATGTTCAGTGGCAGCAGCTCAGCGTTGGTGGTCGACAGCGTGCCGGTCTCCCGTGATGGCGCGGTGGTAAAAGCCAGTGCGGAAGTTGCCGTAAGCAAAGATGCGACACTGACGCTGGGATATGGTGGCCTTGTCTCGCAAAACCATCAGGATAACCGCGTGAACGCTGGCTTTATCTGGCGTTTTTGATCGTCTATTCAAACCGTTACATCCCTTCATCCTCTTACAAAGGGTGAGGGGATGTAACATGCCATATATTAGCTGCTGCACTTACCACAACTTCGAGCTTCTCCCCGCTAATGTCAATCCACGTCAAGTTCCTTGACGAAGCTTATCACTTAATTTACCTGAGCTTATCTTGAGCCCGCGATCGCAATGTCCTACGGTATCGGTAGTTTGAATGGATAGCTAACTGGCCGTAAAAAGGATCAATGATCATGGTTAAGTCTTTGAGAAATCCGCTGATTGGTTTGCTGTGTTTGTCGACGGTGGGTTGTGCCAATATGACCAATGATGAGGTCGCGATCACCGGTGTGGTGATCGGGCTAGGTGCACTGGTCGCATTGGCACTGCTAAGTGATGGTGACGACGATAAGGGTCATAAAGTGCCGCCCCGCAAGGAGCATGGTAACAGAGGTGATCACAAAGGCGGTGATAAACATGGGTATGGGAAGGATCATGGAAAAGGTCATCCAGGACGTCGTTAATCCCTGGCAAAAATCCACGGACTCCTGAGCTGCAGGCGTTTATTCACCGGCTCGCCACGTAGCGGCGCTGAAAGTTATCGATGAAAGTAGGCAATAACCAATGTGCCTGGCATAGTAAGTGGCTCAACTAACACCATTAAGTTATGCCACGACGAGGCCCTGATGGCTGCCGTAAATCTCTGGACGCGGGAACAGTTGCTGGTCGCTTTTACGCTATACAGCCAAATCCCCTTTGGTAAATTGCACGCCAAAAACCCCGACATTATCCACTATGCTGGGTTAATCGGCCGCTCACCTTCCGCATTGGCAATGAAGTTAGTGAATATCGCCAGTCTGGATCCGTTTATCGTTAACTCTGGCCGTCGTGGACTGACAGGGGCATCCAAAGCAGATGAAGCGCTATGGCAGGAAATGAACCTCGACAGTGACACCTTTGAACGGCAGTGCCAATTGGCAATGACAGAGTTGGAGCCTCCGGTCACCGCCTTACGTGACAGCGCAATAGAAGATTTCAGTGGCAGAGAAAGAACCACCATCATCAATGCGCGTGTTGGTCAGCAGTTGTTTCGCAAACGGGTGCTGGATGCCTATGAAAATCGCTGTTGCCTGACCGAACTGGAAGAACCGATGCTGCTGGTCGCCAGCCATATCCGCCCGTGGAAGCATACCGTTGAACATCGGCTCAACCCCAACAACGGCTTATGTCTGTCCAACCTGCACGACAAAGCGTTCGATCGCGGGTTAATCACCTTTAATGAACACCTTGAGCTGGTGCTTTCGCCGCGCCTTAAACAACTGAAAAGCGCCATCAGCGAAGAGAACTTTGCCAAATATGAAGGTCGCAGGCTAAGGCTGCCAATAGACTTCCCTCCGGATGCCCACCAGTTGGCCTATCATCGGCAGAACATCTTTATCGCTAAAAACTAGGTGCAACCTGCTACGCCCCGACGATCGAGTCTATGTGGCCCAAGCTAACCTTGGCATTACCGGGGAGCCTTCTTTCTCCCCGGTTGATTACACCATCACCGTGCGATAAAGCAGTTCATCCAGCGATTTGTCGCTGCGGGCCGGGCTGTCGGGCAAGGCTTCCTGCCGAGCATCCGCCGTCAGTTCCTGCGTGATAAACGCGTGGATCCTTTCCCTACGCGGGCCGTACTCCGCCTCGCCTGCGCGCCGTTTCGCCGCCAGTAATGCATGGATTTCCGCCAACAGCAGCGGATCTTCCACCGTGTCAGCCAACAGTTGGTCAAAACGCATCGGCGGCACGCCCTTGCCCGCTTCTATCCAGCGCACCGCCAGCAACGGGCGCAGCACGTAGAAGTATTTCTTCAGCCGTACCTGCTCCCCCTGCAAATAGCCACGGAAGTTTTTCCTGGCCATCGACAGGTAGTGCCAACGCGCCCGCTGCGCGGAGAACCATTCAGGCACTACACCTCGCAACGCCGCAACGCTCTCAGGGGCTTCCTGATATACCACCGGTGAATCCAACCACTCGATCAACGTTGGGTTGGCCCGCTTCAGCAGACCAAGCGCCTTGCGCCATTCCCAGCCACAGACATCCAATTCATGATCGATTGGTAGTTCGATCACATCCCGGTGTGGCTCCACCCGTAAATACCATTCCGGCGGGTGGACATACAAAAAGCGCACGTCGTAATCGCTGTCCGGCGAGGCAAAGCCCCAGCCGCGGCTACCGGATTCGCAGGCATAAAGCACCCGCACGTCGTAACGCTTTTCCACCTCGCCCAGCACCTGCCGGACTCTTTCCCGCATGGCGCTATCCACGCCGTTTACTCGCTGTTCCATCACGTTATCCTTTTACGCATACCACCTGACGCAGGGTATGGACGATTTCCACCAGTGAGGACTGTGCCGCCATCACCGCATCGATATCTTTATAAGCCATTGGGATCTCATCGATCACCTCGCTGTCCTTACGGCATTCCACATGTTCGGTTGCCCGGATCTGATCGGCCACGGTGAAGCGTTTTTTTGCCGCCGTACGGCTCATGGTGCGGCCTGCGCCATGGCTGCAAGAGCAGAAACTCTCTTCGTTACCCAATCCGCGCACGATGAAGCTTTTCGCCCCCATAGAGCCAGGGATGATCCCCATCTGGCCTTTCTGCGCAGACACGGCCCCTTTACGCGTCACCAACACCGGCTCACCAAAGTGCGTCTCACGCTGCACATAGTTATGGTGGCAGTTCACGGCCTCTTGCTGGGTAGTGAACGGTTTGGTCACGATACGCGACAGCGCCGCCAGCACGTGCTCCATCATCACTTCCCGATTATGGCGGGCGAAATCCTGTGCCCAACCCACGGCTTCCATGTAATCGTCAAAATGCTGGCTACCTTCCTCGAAATAGGCCAGGTTACGATCCGGCAAGTTAGCGATATGCTGTTGCATATCCTGCTGCGCCAGAGCAATAAATAGCGAACCGATGGCATTCCCCACGCCACGGGAACCGCTATGCAGCATCACCCACACCTGCTGCGTTTCATCCAGGCAGACTTCGATAAAGTGGTTACCCGTTCCCAACGTTCCCAGATGCTGATAATTGTTGGTTTTCAGCAACTGCGGATATTTGTCGGTCAAGCGCTTAAAGCGCGGCAGCAAAGTGGCCCAATGCTGATCGACCGTTTGCGGTGGAGTTTCCCAGGCCCCTTTATCTCTTCTTGAACGGGTCGAGGTACGGCCATGCGGCACTGCCTGTTCGATGGCGCTACGCAGCCCAGCCAGGCTATCCGGCAGATCGGCGGCCACCAGCGAAGTACGCACCGCAATCATGCCGCAACCAATATCCACGCCAACGGCCGCCGGAATAATCGCGCCACGGGTAGGGATCACACTACCAATGGTGGAACCCTTACCCAAATGCACATCCGGCATCACCGCCAAGTGTTTAAAAATAAACGGCATTTTCGCCGTATTCAGCAACTGCTCACGCGCTTCTGGCTCTACGGGCACGCCCTGTGTCCACATTTTGATCGGTGCGCTATTAACCGGTGCCATCAACTCATAATTATTCTTCATTCTTTAGTCATCCTTTTTCTTTTGACGTAGTGGATATAGCGAAAGGCGTGCCAACTCGGTCAAAAACACCCATTAAAAATACAATTAATTGATATTTAACCAATAAATAATTAATCACAGATGACTGGCGATGTTGCCAACAAGCCGGTATTTTATCTTTCAGGATAGTATTTTATCGCAAGGGATAATATGAAGCGCAGGGTTGTGATTGGAGTGCTGGGCACCACGCTGGATAAACGTGGCAAACGGGAAAACCGCTGGAGCAAATGGCGGCCAACGGTGGGTCTGTGCCAGCAGCCCGATCTGCCGATCGTTCGCCTGGAGCTGCTGCATCAGCCGCGCGATAAAGGCATGGCGCAGCAGGTGGCGGAAGATATCGTAGCGGTTTCGCCAGCCACTCAGGTGGTGTTACAGGAAGTGGCTCTTAAAGATCCCTGGGATTTGGAAGAGGTGTACAGCGCCTTTCTGGATTTCGCCAGCCGCTATCCGTTTGATACCGAGAACGAAGACTATCTGGTGCATATCACCACCGGCACCCATGTGGTACAGATCTGCTGGTTCCTGCTAACAGAGGCACGATACCTGCCTGCTCAACTACTGCAAACCGCCCCCGGTGACAAAGCCGATCGCCCGTCTCCCCAAGGGATTTACTCGGTGATCGATCTTGATCTCAGCCGCTATACCGCCCTCACCAGCCGATTCCTGCATGAGCAACAGCGCTCGGTGTCGTTCCTCAAAGCCGGTATTGAAACGCGCAACGCTACCTTTAACACGCTGATCGACCAGATTGAGCGCGTCGCCCTGCGTTCAAATGCGCCCATGCTGCTCACCGGCCCCACCGGAGCCGGGAAATCCTTTTTGGCCGAGCGTATCTATCAACTCCGGCATTCTCGCCATCTGGTAAAAGGCCGTTTTGTCGCGGTGAACTGTGCCACCCTTCGCGGCGATAACGCCATGTCGACCCTGTTCGGCCATGTGAAAGGGGCGTTCACCGGTGCGTTGCAGGCACGAGCAGGCCTACTGCGTGAAGCCGACGGCGGCGTGCTGTTCCTTGATGAGATCGCCGAGCTGGGGTTAGACGAACAGGCGATGTTACTGAAAGCCATCGAGGAAAAAACCTTCTTCCCCTTTGGTGCCGATAAAGAAGCCAGCAGCGACTTCCAGCTGATTGCCGGCACCCATCGTGATATGCGCGACTGGATAGCTCAAGGCCGTTTCCGTGAGGATTTATACGCCCGTATCAATATGTGGACCTTCCCACTGCCCGGCCTGGCTGAACGCCGCGAAGATATCGAGCCGAACATCGATTACGAATTACAACGCTTTGCTCGCAGTAACCAGACGCAGGTCCGTTTCGATAAAGACGCCAGACAGCGTTACCTGGCTTTTGCCCGTTCCCCGCAGGCGGTCTGGCGCGGCAACTTCCGTGAGCTGGGATCTTCCATCGCACGCATGGCAACGTTGGCAGAGCAAGGGCGCATCAACCAGCCTTTGGTCGATGAAGAAATCGCCCGGCTGAAATCCCATTGGCAGGGGAACACCAGCGTGCAATTACCTGTCGAGCTTGCCGATATCGATCTGTTCGAGCAAAGCCAGTTGGAGACGGTGCTTAACGTGTGCCGAGCTTCCACATCACTTTCCGAAGCGGGTAGACAGCTGTTTGCCGTCTCGCGCCAGCAGAAAAAGCAGCCCAACGATGCAGACCGGCTGCGTAAATACCTGGCGCGCTTTGGTCTGAGCTGGGATGAGGTGCGAAATAGAGGCTGAATGGGCGCAGCATGAAGTGCCCCCTACATTGAGAGACGGGTGTTATAGTAATAGTCGTACATCGCGATTAAATTGGAATTTTCATGACCCAGCAGCATGTCGTTTTACTTGATGAACAAGGTCAACCCACTGGCGTGATGGAAAAATATGCGGCCCACCAGCGACAAACGCCCCTGCATCTGGCTTTCTCCTCCTGGATCTTCAACCCGCAGGGCGAGTTGCTGATCACCCGCCGAGCGCTGAGCAAAAAAGCCTGGCCCGGCGTTTGGACTAACTCGGTGTGTGGCCATCCGCAGTGGCAGGAGAGCACCGAACACGCCATCGAGCAACGCTGTTTGTATGAAGTGGGCCTGAGCGTGGAACAGATCACCGCCATCGACCCCGATTTCCGCTACTGCGAGACAGACGCCTCCGGCATTATGGAAAACGAAATCTGCCCGGTTTACGCGGCATTGGCTAAGGATGCTGTTGCAGCCAGAGCAGATGAAGTGATGGACTTCCACTGGATTGATTTACGCGAGTTGATCGCTGCGGTAACGGCAACCCCCTGGGCCTTCAGCCCTTGGATGGGGCAGCAGTTGGCGAATGCCAAAACGGAGCAAAACCTGATCGCCTTCGCCACTCACACTTCTGCCTAAACCACTCACCCCGCCATTCCAACCGTTCGCCAGCGTATAAAACCGCTGGCTGAAATTCAGATGTCTTTCCCTATCCAGCCTGGCAATGATGAGCTGTTCCTAAACCTGACCCTAACCAGGGGAAGACGCTACAGCTAAATGTCCGACATCTAAGAATCGGATTTATCACTCAATTTTTGCAGATAGGATAAGGATACCTCATGAAACGCGAGGGGATTTTAAAACACCTCCCATGGATGCTGCTGGGGATACTCGGGGCTTCCTGCCTGGGTGTCATCGCATTGCGCCGTGGTGAAAGCATTAGTGCACTGTGGATCATCGTTGCTTCGGTAGCGGTCTACCTGGTGGCTTATCGCTACTACAGCCTCTACATCGCCACCAAGGTGATGCAGTTGGACGCCACCCGCGCTACACCAGCGGTGGTAAACAACGACGGCCTGAACTACGTCCCCACCAATAAAAACGTGCTGTTCGGCCACCACTTTGCGGCAATCGCCGGTGCGGGTCCGTTGGTTGGCCCAGTGCTGGCAGCACAGGTCGGCTATCTGCCCGGTACGCTGTGGCTGTTAGGCGGCGTGGTGCTGGCGGGGGCGGTACAGGACTTTATGGTGCTGTTTATCTCCTCACGCCGTAACGGTGCTTCGTTGGGCGAGATCATCAAAAAGGAAATGGGCCCAATCCCTGGCACCATCGCGCTGTTTGGCTGCTTCCTGATCATGATCATCATCCTCGCGGTGCTGGCGCTGATCGTAGTGAAAGCCTTGGCCGAAAGCCCATGGGGCGTGTTCACCGTCTGTTCTACCGTGCCAATCGCGCTGTTTATGGGCGTGTACATGCGCTTCCTGCGCCCTGGCAAGGTGGGTGAAGTGTCGGTCATCGGTATCGTGCTGTTGATCGCCTCCATCTGGTTCGGCGGCGTGATTGCCCACGACCCATACTGGGGCCCGGCGCTGACCTTTAAAGACACCACCATCACCTATACGCTGATTGGTTATGCCTTCGTTTCTGCCCTGCTGCCGGTATGGCTGATCCTGGCTCCGCGTGACTATCTGGCCACCTTCCTGAAAATCGGCGTGATCGTCGGGCTGGCGATCGGTATCGTGATCCTCAACCCTGAGCTGAAAATGCCTGCGGTAACGCAGTTCATTGACGGCACCGGCCCGGTCTGGAAAGGCACCCTGTTCCCGTTCCTGTTTATTACCATTGCCTGTGGTGCCGTTTCCGGCTTCCACGCGCTGATCGCTTCAGGTACCACACCGAAACTGCTGGCCAACGAAATGGACTCCCGCTTTATCGGTTATGGCGCCATGCTGATGGAATCCTTCGTTGCCATCATGGCACTGGTCGCGGCTTCTATCATCGAGCCTGGCCTGTACTTCGCCATGAACACCCCACCGGCGGCACTGGGCATCACCATGCCAGACCTGCACCGTCTGGGCACCGAAGATGCACCGATGATCATGGCCTCTCTGCGTGATGTCTCCGCGCATGCTGCCGCAACCGTCAGTTCCTGGGGCTTTGTGATTACCCCTGAGCAGATCCTGCAAACGGCCAAAGACATCGGCGAACCTTCGGTACTGAACCGTGCCGGTGGCGCGCCAACTCTGGCAGTCGGTATCGCTCACGTGTTCCATCAGGTCATCCCTGGCGCGAACATGGGCTTCTGGTATCACTTCGGTATTCTGTTCGAAGCGCTGTTCATCCTGACCGCTCTGGATGCAGGTACCCGTTCCGGTCGCTTTATGCTGCAAGATTTGCTGGGTAACTTCGTGCCATTCCTGAAGAAAACCGATTCGCTGGTGGCCGGTATTGCCGGTACTGCAGGCTGCGTTGGCCTGTGGGGTTACCTGCTGTACCAAGGCGTGGTCGATCCATTGGGCGGCGTCAAGAGCCTGTGGCCGCTGTTCGGCATCTCCAACCAGATGTTGGCTGCCGTAGCACTGGTACTGAGCACCGTAGTATTGATTAAGATGAAGCGCACCAAGTACATCTGGGTGACCGTGATCCCAGCCGTTTGGCTGCTGATCTGTACCACCTACGCGATTTGCCTCAAGCTGTTCAGCGACAATCCGCAGCTGGAAGGCTTCTTCTACCAGGCTAGCCTGTACAGAAATAAAATCACCGAGGGCGGTGCTGAACTGACCGTACAGCAGGTTGCCAACATGAACCATATCGTGGTGAACAACTACACCAACGCCGGTTTGAGCATCCTGTTCCTGCTGGTGGTGTACAGCATCATCTTCTTCGGTATTAAAACCGCCGTGGCGGCGCACAAAAACCCGAAACGCACCGATCAGGAGACACCATACGTGCCGGTTCCTGAGGGTGGCGTCAAAGTTTCGTCGCACCACTGATGGTGATTTGATGGATACCCTGCATAATGATAATACGTTATGTAGGGTATTTTTCTTTGGAGTGAACCCATGTTCGGAAACCTCGGCCAGGCGGGTAAATATCTCGGGCAGGCTGCACGCATGTTAGTGGGCGTGCCTGACTACGATACCTACGTCCAGCATATGAAAGACAACCATCCGGACAAGCCGGTGATGACCTATAAAGAATTTTTCCGCGAACGCCAGGATGCCCGCTACGGTGGCGATGGCAAAGGCGGTATGCGCTGTTGCTAGTTAAGTAAGTACAAGGACCAGGCATGAAACCCATTGCAGTCACCATCCTGACGGGCTTTTTGGGCGCGGGCAAAACCACCCTGCTGCGCCACATTCTGAATGAAAACCACGGTTACAAGATTGCCGTCATCGAGAACGAATTCGGTGAGGTGCCGATCGATAACGCGCTGATTGGCGACCGCGCCAGCCGCATCACTACCCTCAGCAACGGTTGTATCTGTTGCAGCAAATCCAACGAACTGGCAGACGCGCTGCTGGATCTGTTGGACGGCGTCGATAAGGGGCAACTGGAGTTTGACCGGCTGATCATTGAATGCACCGGCATGGCCGACCCCGGCCCGATCACTCAGACCTTTTTCTCGCATGAAGTCATCGGCCAACGCTTCCTGCTGGACGGGATTATCACGCTGGTGGATGCGGTACATGCCGATCAGCAGTTGAACCAGTTCACTATCTCGCAGGCACAGGTGGGTTATGCCGATCGTATCCTGCTGACCAAGACCGATGTGGCAACGGATAACGAAGCGCTGATCCAGCGTTTGCAACTGATGAACGCCCGCGCACCGGTATATAAGGTGACACACGGTGATATCGATCTCGGCGTGCTATTTGATATCGAAGGCTTTGTGCTTAACGATAAGCTCAACCTGGCCCCCCCCGTTTTCCGCCGCATTCCGCAAGCGCAAAATAATATCCAGTCAATCGTGGTGTATCACGACCAGCCGCTGGAGCTGATGCAGATTTCCGAAGTGATGGAAGGCTTATTATTGAAGTTCGCCGATAACCTGCTGCGCTACAAAGGGATTTTGTCGATTAAGGACGAACCGCGCCGCCTGCTGTTCCAGGGCGTGCAACGCCTGTATAACGCCGACTGGGACCGTGAATGGCTGCCGGAAGAAGAGTGCAAAAGCACGATGGTGTTTATCGGCATCGATTTGCCGGAAGATGAAATCCGCTCTGGGTTTGCTGCGCTGGGTTGATGAGTTGGAGACGGTGTTGGGTGTTAGAACTGCCAACGCTGTCTTTCTTACCATGGAGTTATTGCATAAACATAATAAAAGCACACCTAATATATTGTATAGATGCAATAAAGTAATATGGAGCAAAGTTAAAGACCCAACCAAAAGGAACTCAGCATGATCGCCAGGCTTCAACGCGCTAACTCTCTCCGTGATACAACATTCGCCGGCCATCCTTTATTGCGCTTGTTGCTCTGCCTGAGCCTGACTCTGGGGGCCAGCACCGCAGCGCACGCCGCTTCTTTCGATTGTGAGAAAGCCACCAGCGATATCGAGCATAGCATCTGCAATAGCCCAGACCTGAGCAGCCTAGATAACCAACTGACCGAAAATTACCGGTTAGCAATGGCAAGCCTGCCAAGTGATCAGGCCGACGCATTACGCACCGAGCAGCGTAGCTGGTTGAAGCAGCGGGATACCTGCAACGGTCAGGAAAGTTGCCTGAGCGATTTATTTAGCCAACGCGCCGCCCAGTTGCAGAATACCGCCAAGCAGGCCGCCTCGGCACTAGATAACATCATTGCCAGCATTCCGGCAGACCCGGCTGCAGCGGCACAGCAGTTGCAGCAGTATCGCGGCCCGCTGGCCTCCGCCTGGCTGATTTACCTGCATCAGTTTGCCCCCGCCAGCAAGGTCACGGATGCCGAGGTAGAAACCAGGCACCAAAGCGTGATCAAGGCGATGAACGACGACACATTCTCCCAGTCAGTGTTACGTGATATCGAAAACGATCCCAAAACCGGCCATGATGTTGCGGTTTTAACGCTCTTACGCATGACCATTGAGCGAGCCGGGTATGAAAATGCCGATGGCCGCCCCTATGTGCATTGTTTCATCTTCAAACAGCAGGGCGCAGCGGCTTATGAAGCCTTTGGGGCATTATATGGATCGTCTCGTGATTCACAGGCCCCCATTTGTTCACCGCAGGGCGATCTGTTTGAACGACCAGCCTGGCAGCAACTGACCAAGTCAATAGAACCGATGATTGGCAAGGCCAGTGAGAATTCCGGTACCATCCGCTTTGCCAGCTATGCCGATTGGGCCATGTTCCGCCTGCGCGCCACCGTCTCCCCCGAGGATTTCCTTAAGCCAAGCCAGCGCACGCCAGCCACGGACGATCCTGCACAGCTAATCCGCAGTTGGTCTGACGATAAGGTTTGGCCGAAAGAACAACGCGAGCAGTTGCTTGTCGCCATTGAACCAGCACGTCTGGCGACCATGGGCTGGTTGCAAACCGAGAAGCATTTCTCGGCCAGCGATGCGGCTAAAGCCGCAGATGCGATAGTGAACACCTGGCTCAGTGACAGAATGGACTTTATCGGCGAGATGAGCGGACCGGAGGACTGATAAGTACCGTGATGCCCCTCACCCTAACCCTCTCCCGAAGGGAGAGGGGACCGAATGTGCCACGGAATAACTCCCACATCTGATCTCAATACCGAGAATGCTAAACAGCGAAGCATGCGGTGCCATAGGCTAGCTTCTGTACCTGACTACAGCGCCGTACTGGCTCCCTCTCCCTGTGGAGGAGGGGACCAAATGTGCCACGGAATAACTCCCACATCTGATCTCAATACCGAGAATGCTAAACAGCGAAGCATGCGGTGCCATAGGCTAGCTTCTGTACCTGACTACAGCGCCATACTGGCTCCCTCTCCCTGTGGAGGAGGGGACCAAATGTGCCACGGAATAACTCCCACATCTGATCTCAATACCGAGAATGCTAAACAGCGAAGCATGCGGTGCCATAGGCTAGCTTCTGTACCTGA
>NZ_JAELTL010000200.1:0-454 GCF_016428815.1 Serratia sp. ASV30
ATTCGCTACGAGCGCTTGAAGCGAAGGCCAATGGATTCATCAGCAAAGGGAAAAATGTAGAAGAGTTACTCTTTGCTGTAAAGCACATCTTAAAAGGGTACCTTTTTTTTTCTGCAGAAGTGTTAAGTGATATATCAGAAATAATATTCTTGAGTAAAAACGCCAAGCCCACACGAACATTAACTACCAGAGAAATAAATGTACTAAGGCATCTGGTAAAAGGCCATAAAAATAAAGAGATAGCCGAACATCTTTTTATCAGTGAAAAAACAGTGAGCACTTATAAAACCAGAATCATGGCAAAGCTCGGAGTTAACTCCGTGATCGAAATGGTAAATTATGCGGGCAGAAATGGCCTAATGTGAATAATAACCCCACATGACAGCTCATTAATTTTTATAGTGAAGTTGCCAATATGACCAGTTAGTTTAAAATATACTTTTCGATGAATGAT
>NZ_JAELTL010000201.1:0-452 GCF_016428815.1 Serratia sp. ASV30
GGGAACTCAAAGGAGACTGCCGGTGATAAACCGGAGGAAGGTGGGGATGACGTCAAGTCATCATGGCCCTTACGAGTAGGGCTACACACGTGCTACAATGGCATATACAAAGAGAAGCGAACTCGCGAGAGCAAGCGGACCTCATAAAGTATGTCGTAGTCCGGATCGGAGTCTGCAACTCGACTCCGTGAAGTCGGAATCGCTAGTAATCGTAGATCAGAATGCTACGGTGAATACGTTCCCGGGCCTTGTACACACCGCCCGTCACACCATGGGAGTGGGTTGCAAAAGAAGTAGGTAGCTTAACCTTCGGGAGGGCGCTTACCACTTTGTGATTCATGACTGGGGTGAAGTCGTAACAAGGTAACCGTAGGGGAACCTGCGGTTGGATCACCTCCTTACCTAAAGATATGCAGTTGAGTGCAGTGTCCACACAGATTGTCTGATGAAAA
>NZ_JAELTL010000202.1:0-449 GCF_016428815.1 Serratia sp. ASV30
CCTGTCCAGTTTGAGTAACCAAAGGGACAAGAGAAGCAGTTGCTGCATTGATTAAGCTGGACAATTTGTACAGTAAAGACTACTTATTCCAATCACGGGGCGGTTCTTGCCAACATATCTCAACCCGACAATACAGCCGTATTTTTCATGGATGGATAGCAAAGCTTGGCCTCGACGATTCGCTGTACAGCACACATTCCATGAGAAGAACAAAACATTACCTGATATATAAGAAAACCAAGAGTCTTCGTGTGATCCAACTCCTGCTTGGTCATAAGAAACTGGAAAGCACGGTTCGTTATTTGGGCATTGAAGTCGATGATGCGTTGGAGATCTCTGAGTCTATCGAAGTCTAGGATTGTCAGGGCTGCAACTGCAGCCCTGTGCCAGTAGCGGAAGTATATTTGATTGTAGAAAAACTAACACCATGTTTTCTTATAACATTACTC
>NZ_JAELTL010000203.1:0-449 GCF_016428815.1 Serratia sp. ASV30
GTTCAAAATATTACAAGAAGAAAGGAACTAACCCTGCTTGAGGTGGAGATAGAAAAGCATATTAAAGTTGACCTGATGTTGATGGAGGAGATGAAAAATGTCACTACTTGCTTAGAAGATCAAATTAGATCTTATTTCTATACCGATCTGATTAATGGAATATATCGAAAAATTGACCCTCACCCTGCCTTCAAGAAAGTTAAGTTTTCCCCCAAATTTACGCTTGGTGAGCGACCGAAACTGAATATCGTAATTTTAGATGAGCAAGATAATACAGTTTCCCCAAATCTCTATTTCAGCTCCGCTCAATTGAATATTTTAAGTTTGAGTGTTTTTCTCGCAAGGGCTATTCATGCTAAGCACAATGGTAAGCCACTTGGCGTAATAATGATTGATGACTGTCTCTTATACACATCTCCGAGCCCACGAGACAGGAGGTATCATCTCGT
>NZ_JAELTL010000204.1:0-441 GCF_016428815.1 Serratia sp. ASV30
ACAGTTGTAACTGTCTCGCCCACGTTGGCTATTAATTTATTCTTCATGGTTTATTGTATAAAATTTGGCTATTTGTTCCTAACACACTTGAAACTCTTGGTGTCTGCACTTCCATTTCCTTTATTTTTTCTATAATTTTATTAGTGATTCCATATTCCCGATCTAAATACTCTAGACCCATCGTAATAAAAAATGCCACAATGGCGACACCAATAATAGCACCACCTAAGGAAACAGCCGCTCCTATTAACAACGCGGACGATGTTGCTCTCATGATAACAGTAACGACAACCGCTTTGACAATATCACTAGTTACATTTCCTAAAAAACTAGCCGCAGTGCTTTCATCCTTTAGTATAAACTCCAGGCTACGGTAGGCCAAAGAGACATATATACTCCATTTCATACCCTGTATAGCAGTATGATTAAGCCCTTTTACCC
>NZ_JAELTL010000205.1:0-436 GCF_016428815.1 Serratia sp. ASV30
CCCCCCCCCCCCCCCCCCCCCCCCCTTTTTTCAAGCAGACGCCGGCATCCGCGATGATACCTCCTGTCTCGTGGGCTCGGAGATGTGTATAAGAGACAGCAATTTACTGCCGCTGGTTGGATAGCGCAGGATCAACTGAGCGGTTACACGTTGGTGGGCAACGTGCGCTATCCAACCAGCGGCAGTAAATTGGCTGCGATCCCGGCGGGTGTGATGCCAGTGGTACCGGATGAACAGCATCAGGCCAGTATCTGTCTCTTATACACATCTGACGCTGCCGACGATGCCAACTGGGTGTAGTTCTCGGTGGTCGCCGTAGCGTTGAGGGGGGGGGGGGGGGGGGGGGGGGGGGGGGGGGGGGGGGGGGGGGGGGGGGGGGGGGGGGGGGGGGGGGGGGGGGGGGGGGGGGGGGGGGGGGGGGGGGGGGGGGGGGGGG
>NZ_JAELTL010000206.1:0-435 GCF_016428815.1 Serratia sp. ASV30
GGAGATGATACCTCCTGTCTCGTGGGCTCGGAGATGTGTATAAGAGACAGGTGTAGCTTTGACCCAGCTCCACTTTGGCAAACCATTTAGCATGAGTGTACTTTTAGCTTTATATAGCCCATAATCATCTTCGCTTGAAGTATAACCTTCAATAATTTTTGAGTTAAAAGCACCACCATTGTAATGAGTTGATTCATTAGCTGATATTTTACCTTTCTCATTAACACTTAATTTAATTCGCGCAATTTCAATGCTGGAGTCCTTGCTATCTTTGCTAACAATAACCTCACAAGAGGAGTCCTTATATAGAGTTTGAGGATCTTTCGGATTCCTAGGACCAGCTAATAATTCAATTTCATTAACTCCATCAGCTAGAAACGCAGTTAAATTGAACCCTGCTGACATAGTTCTTTGGTCTGCACTAAAACTATCAAC
>NZ_JAELTL010000207.1:0-425 GCF_016428815.1 Serratia sp. ASV30
CCCCCCCCCCCCCCCCCCCCCCACCTCTACCCCCAGTTGGCATCGTCGGCAGCGTCAGATGTGTATAAGAGACAGTGACAGCTCATTAATTTTTATAGTGAAGTTGCCAATATGACCAGTTAGTTTAAAATATACTTTTCGATGAATGATTCGATGACATTTCCACGCAATTCGATTAAGCGCGAGAAGCAAATAATTTTACTAACCAAACACTTAATGCCAACTTTTAACGTCAGGTTGTTACGTTCAATACTTTAAGTGAAAACTGGCCTTTAGTATTATAGCCATGACTGGAAACAAGGGCAGGTTCACTACGGGGGCAATCAACATTAACATTGGCCATAAGCAGACCTTAGAGCATCAAATTAAACCAATTGGAGTCATTACCGTAAAATTCAATATGGTGAATATTTCTGCTGGCTTAT